>JBAVQS010000001.1:0-7634 GCA_049694275.1 Anaerolineae bacterium
AACCGGTACAGCCGTTACGCCCGGCGTTTCGGCACTCGCACCGCCGGCGCAAAGTGTGCACGATGTCGTTGGACTCCGCCAAGTTAACGAAATCGAAAAAATGAGCACGATGTCGTTGGACACGACAGTTACGATGAGGAGAGCAGAGCATCTTTTCCGGAAATCAATCTAGTCTTCCGCCTTGGACGCCAGTTCCCGTTTCGCCCCCGCAAATGCTGCTTCCTCTAGCTCGACGCGTTCGCGGATAATCCGCTCAAGCCACTCCTCCATCGTGGGTTGTCGGTGTAAGCGAGCCAGGAACGCGGCGCGTGCCACGAGCTCTGCCGGGATGGTCAAGGACGCTGGCGGCGCGGGGGTAACGTGGATAGTCTCGTCCCATGCGGAATCATCATTTGCCTGGGAAACGACGATTCGGTCAATATTCTCGTCTGCAAGTCTCTTTTTCATACGATCACCTATCTCTAAATCTGCCATCCTGTAATGATACGGACGACCTGCCCTGGCTTGAGTTGGAAGATGATCTTGAGCCTGCGCCCGCCAATTGTCCTGCCTATGAGTTGAAACCGGTCGTGAAATAACTTGTTGCGCCGGACAATAAAATCGTAAAAGAAGCACTCAATGGCCTCTTCGAACCTGACGCTGTGAGCGGCAAGTTCATCACGCTCAAAGTCATACTCAAAATCAGCAGGTGTGAACCTGTGCCAATCGACCATTGTGAATCACAACCTTGTCTCAAGTATACCACTTAATTGAAACAGGAAACTGTCAGAAAGATCACGCTGTGCTTACCGAGACTCGCTGCGCGTGGCATCCGCGATAAGGACAGGAGAGGGTTGGGTGCTTGAAATCAACCGAATCAATGCGGCTGGGCAAGGGGAGTGATACGGAAAAGATGATACGCGGCGCTATACTTTTGCGTTCCGTGCTTGCTCGAAAAGATTTATCCGTAAAAAAGGAGCGGGGCGTGAGCCCCGCTCTCTTTTTATTCCATTCTTCGGTGCAGGGGTTGCTGCCTTTACGCCGGAGGCTGGCCCGGCATAGGGATCACCCCGAGCTGTTGTAGCAATCCCAACGCATCAATGTTGACCCACCCTTCCGCAATCCGGCTATCCTCAAAGCGAAAGACGACAATGCCCGGTACGACGCCACGCTTGCCGGTGGGCGGGATGCCCATGAACGGCCCGGTCTGTGTGGCTGTCGAGGTAAAGCGCCACACCACCCGGTCCCCTTCGGCGATCAACTCATCAGTCGAGAAATGCAGGTCGGGGAACCCGGTGAGAAACATCCCCACATACTGCTTGAGCGCCTCGCGCCCCTGCAGGGGCGGTTGCCCTGCATCATGCTGCACATAATCGGTCGTATAGAATTGGTCGGCAACGGCGGGGTTATGACTGTTCCACCCTTCTTGAACCCAGCGGCGGACGATGGATTTGTTCTGTTCGGCTGACATCTCAAACCTCCTGAATGTGAATCTTGCGCTTGTGCTCAATCCTGTTGCTACTATACCGCAACCGTTGCAACGGCGCATCGGGAGAACACCTGATTCTCTAAAAACAAAGATCCGCCTCCGCCGTGGGCGGAAACGGATCATCCTGGCCGATACCTGCTTGTGCTTTAATCGGCGTCGCCGAGTAGCTGGTGCTCCATGGCAAAGAGCGTTGCGCCGGCGCGGGTCGAGACCCCGATCTTGGTATAGATGTGCTGCACGTGGCTGTCCACGGTCTTTGCCGAAATGACCAGTTCCGCCGCGATTTGCTTGAGGGTCCGCCCTCGCGCCAGCAAGCGCAGCACCTGTACCTCGCGCTCGCTCAAACCGGCGACCATTTCTTTGTGCGAGATGCGGACGCGATGCCCTGCCGCCGCGAGCACGTATGTCGCCGCATCGCTATCCAGTTTTCCAGAGCGTACCTGGCGTAGCAATTCCTTGCCTACTTCGTCGGGCATCAGCGCCGGGCGATAGGGCCGCGCCTCGGTGAGCGCATGATAGACATCGGCGGCGGCCAGAATGCGCGCCGCCGGCGATTGACTCATCGCGGGCAAGCCGCGATGATAGCCCGAGCGATCAAGCCGCTCGTGATGAAGCGAAGCCAGGGCGCCCACTTTTGCCAGGCTGGCCGGCCGTGCGAGCACCCGCTCGGCATAATAAGTGTGCAATCGCACGCGCTCCCACTCCCGCTCCGTCAACGCCGTCTTCTTTTCCCAAACGCTTGACGAGATTCCTGTGCGGCCAATCTCTTTAACAAGCGCCGCACGGCTGAGGGTCGTCACCTCGGCCGCAGTCAGCCCGGCCTGCTGCGCTGCCTTTGCCGCCAACTCCGCCACGCCGCTCGAATGGGTCAGCGTAAAAGGCGATTTGATGTCCGCAAAGTCCGCAAGCGCGCGGCACGCATCATCAAACTGTGTCTCGGACAATGTCGCGTGCAGCCCCGGTTCCAAGTCAAGCACGGTCTCCCACGCGGGGTCCTGGTCCAGCCCCGCGCACAATTCGGCCGCATGTGCGCAAAAGACCTCCACGAGGCGCGGGGCATAGGCCGTGCCCTTGCGCTCCCGGGCCACATGCAGCGCCGCATCCAATCCGCTCAGCCGGTAAAAGAGTACCAGGTCCTGCGCCAGCGTGACGACGAGCACGGCCGGGGCAATAGTCTCGCCGCGCAGTCCATTCGGCATCCCCTTGCCATCCCAGCGCTCGTAGAGCTGGCCCAGCGCATAGACCACATCGGACGCAAAACCAAATCGCTCGGCAAGACGTTGGGCGACCTGGCAATGCCCGGAGAACATCGTCTTGAATTGGGAGGAAGCCATCAGCCCGCGCCCAACGGCGCGCGCGATAGTCAATGCCGAAGCGCCCGCATTCGCCGCCTGGATCGCGTGAATGAGCGTGCTGACCACGGCGGACGGATTGCCATTGTCGATTTGGGCGAACTCGGTACGCATCTGCTGTTCATCGCCGACGATCGAGGCGAACCAATCCGTTTCCGCGTTACAGCCAATGTAGCGGAGTAACGCCTGGTAATAGACCTCGCGCAACGCCTCCTCGCTATAGCCGCACTTGTCCGCAAGCCGCACGGCGAGCACGCACGCCGACAGCGCAAACTCCATCGGCTGCCCCATGCCCAGGTCTGTTGCGATAGAGAGCGCCGCCATCAGTTCCGCCAGCCGGACGCCCGAAGACACAAAAGTGTTTGCCACAGTCATACGGCAAGTATAGCTGAAAGGGAGGCCCGCGTCCATCGGCATGGCGCCGCCAACTTTCGCACCGTCGAAATATCCGCCTTGGCGTCGAGCGTACCGTCGCCTGGATCTGCAAACTGGATCAAGTGCGGGAGACCATCCCATTCCCGAGGATGCTGGAATGGGTTATTCTAATCCGACGCAAATTATGTGGTATATAATAGGGGCTACATCGGGCTAACGGTGAGATGACGTTTCTATATCGCGGGCGGCATGGAAACGTCAGGAGGTCGATCCCAAAATGAGCAGATGGAGCTGGATTCCGAGCGCCTTGGAGTTTGAGGACGCGCTGTTGTTCGTTTGGCTCGTCCTCGTCACGCCGCTGTTGCAATTCGTCTTCGGCGACGCGCTCCGTGGCTTGAACCTCGGCAATCTTAATCGTGACCTTCCGAATGGGCTTTGGCTCGGAATTCTCTTTCTGGTATCCACCCTGCTCGCGATTGTCTGCACACTCACGCGCGCCCCGGACGAGAGACAGGCGGCCGTGATGATTACCGGCGCCCCGTTCGGGTATGCGCATTTGCCGATGCTCACTGCGACCGGCATTACGCTGTTCCTCGGTTTGGATTTGCTCGGGTTGGGCGATGCGGCGATAGGTTTGATGTGTCTCCTCTTCGGATTGTTCGTCGGCGTCGGCGTCATCTACAACCGCATGCCGGTGATTGATTATTCTTTGCGCCGCATCCTCATGACCCCGTTCAGCATCCTGACCACGACCCTCTTTGTGTCATCCATCAATCCAATCTTTGCGAACGTCGACGCAAACGGCGTTTTGCAAATCGTTCAGACCGATTCCGGCCGCTTTGTGTTCGGCTTGCTTCTCGCCGGGGTTCTTTTCTACTATCTAATGTTCGTTTTCGCGCCGCGCCAGATTGCCGGCAGCGGCGGCGGATGGCTGCAGTGGGGAGCGCGCTTTGTGCTCTACCTGGTTGGGCTGATCTTGAACATCAGACTGCTGCAACTCGTCTGAACTCTACACGATTTTGCAAGGAATCAAAGCATCTTCATCAAAAGAGTAGACCGCGCATAATCGATGATATCCGTCCGCGATGATGACCTTGGCATTGCCGGAATCTCTGATCAAAAGGAGAGGCGACAATGCGTGCCCCGATTGTATTTTCTGTTGATCTTTTTCGACATGTGAATTGCTGATCCCGAGCAGCGATAAACCGGACGCCCTGAAAATATCCTTTGCTTTGAACTTGGATAGGGATGCGCTCTGCAATTGACGCGCATAGGCAGCGGCTGCCTGTTCATCGTAGAGCAGGGACAGGTACGACAGCGCCGCTGGATAGTCCTGTTCTTCAGAGTCGTTCAACCACTTGATTTCGACTGGACTCGACATTCTCCGTTACCTTTCTCGTTCAGGGGAACTCACCCGTCCGTTCTCGACGGTTGCCGCGTGCATGAGGAGATTCAAGAACGCGGCGCGTTCCACCGACTGGAAAAGATATACCCGTATCCCAAGATGCCAATAACTCGGCTGAGGTTATTGGGGATGTGCCGCCACGAATCCTTTTGACTCTGCTTCAGCCGGACAGCTGAAAAACTCAGTCGTCCCCTTTTCTCCCCAATCCCAGTATTCAACTTCTGACGCGTCGTAATAAATTTTCATGCCATTCGGCCGGACGATGCCACGAATCGGTGGGTTCTGATAGTTATAGCGATAACTCATCTCGCCACTTGGCAATCTGTATCCAGTGCAGATTCGGGGAATCGGTGTGATGGCACCAGGGATGCAGTTACCGTGCTGGTCAACCGCCCATTGCGGGCAGGTATCAATCACTCCTGAATCAACCTTTGATAGAGTGAGTGTAGGAGCGGGAGTTGTTGATTGTTCGCACAAGACGGATTGATGTGCAAATATATGGTTTCCGGTTTTCTTGTCGTACCCGAAATAGAACCACTCCCCCGTATAACCATAGGCTGGAAAAACTTCCCCGCGATGATTTTTGTAAATGATCGGAGCCGATGTGTTTGGCGCACTGCGAAAATTAGCAACATCGACACATACCAACAGGTTTCGGGTTGCCATCGGAATTACACCCGATGGCGCGCTTGAGTCGGGCGTGTTTGTTGACAGGGGAACGACCGGGTAAGAGACAGCCGGCAAGGGCGTGTCAGCGTAAATAGACGATGGTACGCTAATTGCTGAGGACCGTACAGTTAGAGCGGGTGGGAATGGTGTGGGTGTTGCTATCGCCAATAAACTCCAGTCGCCCCCGCGAACGACAAGCATCATCGCACTCAAAACACCAAGAGCAAGCAAGCCAAGTATAACTATCCTTCTCAGTTCAGGCCGGGCAAAAACTGGTTGGCCCTGCCGTTCCTTTACATGACCGGTTCTCGCTCGTTGGTTGGAGTCTTCATCCGGCCATCTGGATTCGGGCGTAGCCTTTGCATTGTTTGTGGCCTCGTGTGAATGGGAAGCAGCATCTTGATTGTATTGAGACCTGCTCTTCTCCTTTTCGCTTCTTGCTTGGCGTAACGCTTCTCGGATTGCAGGATGGTCTTGGAAGCGTAAACTCGATTCGAGCGATGTTATTGCCTGCGTATGGTCATTGACTGACCAGAAGTATGCTCCCAATAGGCCGAGCAACGGGCCATTCACTTCGGCAGGTTGTCGGCCCCCGGAGAGATTTGTTAGAACAGCCTCCAATGTCCAGAATATGCCCCAGGGAATCCCCCAGGGTCCGAGTAGAAGTGAAATGAGGGTATAAACAACGCTTCTCTTTGTCCTGCACGTCCGGCAAAGAATTCCCCCGCCTCCACCTCGCTTGAAACTAAGAACTACAATGCTGATAACGTACAGGAATATAGTGGCACGCAACGAGGCATCCACTTGCCCGCAACCTTCACAGACAAATGGAGGTTCTGACGGTACTCTGCGATTGTCGTTTCCCGTTCTACCGTCGGTAGCTGTGTTAGCACTTCCAGAACGATTGCTATCGTAAATTGTTCTTTTAGCTGAATCGCTGAGGATCTCATAAGCCTCATTGATAGCCTTCATCCGTTCGGACGCATCAGGGCTTTTGTTGACATCTGGATGATATTTCCAAGCAAGGCGACGATATGCAGCCTCAATGATTTCTTGCTCTGCGTTTGGGGCTACCTGGAGAATCGAATAGTAATCGGGGAGCATTGCTTATTCTCCTTGCTAACCGTAAACCAAAAAAGCTCGCTATGGCGCGTGACCATAGCGGGCTTTTTTGCCTTTGCCCCGCACGCACAATCGTTCACAGAACGTGCAGGGATCATTAATCGGTCGAATTGTCGCGCTTGAAATGTCGATTGTCAATTTTCTATTTTCGAGTAAGGGTATGCGTCACAATTTTAGAAGAGCGTGCCGGGCGATTGTCTAGAAGGAATCCGTCGGGAAATCGCGGCAATCCCATAGAGAACTCCCCCCGGTCGCACATGTTACATTCAACCTACGCTGGATGGGAATCCAAAACCGTGCCGTACATCCCGCCCGGAGCGCCGAAATGGGGATATAATGCCCATGCGTGGCCCTTTAGCAAGAATGTGTATTTGGGCATAAAGAGGATGAGGTGAGCGCGATGACCAATGAGCAATCGGCGACAGGTCGCACCCGGCACGTCGCCTTTTTCGTTTGGGCGGCGATCCTGTCGCTCTTTTTTGGCGTCACTTTTATCGGAGTCACGCTCCTCACGATTGGGATGTGGCTCGCGAACCAGAATCCTGCGACCACTCCGGTCGGCGATCTCAGTTTCTTTGCCCTGGGTGCCATCATCACCGGCGCCGGGGTTGTCGTCCAGTTGAGGACGCCGAAGCGCCACCTGGCGGGGTTGCAACAGGCGCTCATCGGGCTTCTCGCGCTCACCGTTGCGGGAGTGATCGGCGCGCGGGATGAGCCCTGGGTGGGAGGGCTGCTCTTTTTCTTGATGGCGGCGGTCTTGGCGGCGCTCCACCCGGCGCGGCGGGAGCTGTTCAAACGCGGAGCAGGTCTGAGCGCTCCTCGGGCGGTGCTGTCGCTTCTCGTCGCTCTCCCGGCGCTCGTTTACGCCGCCAATATGCTGGTCCTGGCGCGCCAGGCCGGCCCTTCCTGCTTTTTGGGGCAATGCGCGCACGGCGACCGCTTTGCGGAAATGGCGGCCACGACTGTCGCCATCGTGCTGGTTGGCCTGCTATCTGCGCTCAAAACACCCGGGTGGCGAGTCCCGGCCTGGAGCAGCGGGGCGGCGGCTATCATTCTGGGCTTGGCGTCCATCGCGCTCCCCGATGCGCCGGGGTCCCTGGGGCGGGTCTGGGGCGCGCTCGCTGTCACATGGGGCGTTCTGTTTGTGGCGCTGACAGAGCGGGAAGCGAGGTAAGCCGATCACCCTACACGATTTTGCATGGAATCAAAGCATCTTCATCAAAAGAGTAGACCGCGCATAATC
>JBAVQS010000002.1:0-36011 GCA_049694275.1 Anaerolineae bacterium
TGCGCGGCGACGCCTCGGACAATATTCCCGGCGTGCCCGGCATCGGCGACAAGACCGCAACCCGGCTCCTCCAGGCGCATGGGAGCGTCGAAGGGATTCTGGCGCACCTCGACGCAATCGACGACAAGACGAGCGCAAAGTTACGCGCGCACGAGGACCAGTTGCGCCTGAATAAACAGTTGGTCACGATTGATCGGCATGCGCCGGTCACGCTTGACCTCGCCGCCGCTCGTTTTGGCGACTATGACCGCGATCAAGTCCTGGCGCTGTTTCGAGAGCTTGCCTTTTCGTCGCTCGCGCCGCGCCTCCTCGAAATACCCCAGGGCGAGACGCCCGCCGTGGCGCAGCCGCCTGTGGCCGAAAGTGTCTCGGAGGTCTATCACACCGTCACGACCAGAAAGGACCTCGATGCGCTCGTCAGGAAAATGCAAGCGGGCGCCGGGTTTGCCTTTGACGTCGAAGCGACGAGCGTGGACGAGCTCACCGCGGGTCTCGTCGGTATCTCCATCGGGGTAGGGGCCCATGAGGCGTACTATATCCCGGTCGGCCATCAGGCCCCGAACGCCGCGCCGCTCCCGCCGCCCGCGCCAAAAAAGGCCAAAGAGAACCAGCTTTCGATGTTCGATGCGCCTCCCGCTCCGGCGCCGATTACACAAGATTTGCCGGCCGCGCCGCCGGTCCAGCTCGACCGCCAGCTTGTCCTGGACAGGCTCGCACCCGTGTTTGCCAATCCTCGGATTCCGAAATTCGCGCACAACGCTCGCTACGATGTCATTGTCCTGGCGGAGGCCGGGGTCGCGACGCGTGGGCTCACCTTTGACACGTTGATCGCCGCCCAGTTGCTCGAATCGTCCGGCCAAAAGCTGGGGCTCAAGGAGCTGGCGTTTGCCAAATTCAACGCGCCGATGACGCAGATTCAAGAGCTGATTGGCAAGGGCAAGAATCAGATTACGATGGCGCACGTCGCGATTGAAAAGGCTGCGCCCTACGCTTGCGCCGACGCCGATTACACCTACCGGCTCAT
The DNA here is from genome assembly GCA_049694275.1 of Anaerolineae bacterium. Lineage (GTDB taxonomy): Bacteria > Chloroflexota > Anaerolineae > UBA4142 > SHND01 > JBAVQS01. The sequence continues at coordinate 1,025 of JBAVQS010000002.1, forward strand.
GGAGCTGTATCGCGCCGAGCTCGCGGACAAGGGGCTGGTACATCTCTTTTACGATCTCGAGATGCCGCTCGTTCCGGTGATCGTCGAGTTGGAACGCGCCGGCGTCCTCCTCGACACGGTGGCGCTCTCCCGGCTCTCGGTCACGCTCGCCGCGCGCTTGCAGGACCTGGAGGCGCGCGTCTATGAGCAGGTCGGCGGGGAATTCAACCTCGGCTCGCCGCAGCAGTTGAGCGAGGCCCTCTTTGTCAAACTTGGCCTGCCGAGCAAAGGACTCGAGCGCACGCGCACCGGGCAGATTTCGACGGCGGCCGGCATCCTCGAAGACCTGCGCCCCTTGCACCCGGTGATCGCCCTGATTCTCGAGCACCGCGAGTTGAGCAAGCTCAAAGGGACCTATGTCGATGCCCTGCCACAGCTTATCAACGCCAGGGATGGCCGCCTTCATACCTCGTTCAACCAGACCGGTACGGTGACGGGGCGCATCTCGTCGAGCAACCCCAACCTGCAAAATATCCCGGTCAAGACCGAGTTGGGCCGCCAGGTCCGGCGCGCTTTCATTGCGCCGAAAGGGCAGCTCCTCCTCTCGGCCGATTATTCCCAGGTCGAGCTGCGGATTCTCGCCCACGTCAGTCGCGACGAAAATCTGCTCCAGGCATTCGCCGCCGGCGAGGACATTCATGTCAGCACCGCCGCGCGGCTCTTTAACGTGCCGGTCTCGGAAGTGACCTCCGAGCAGCGCCGTCTCGGCAAGACGATGAATTTCGGGATTGTCTATGGCATCAGTAATTGGGGCGTGGCCGGGCGGACCGATCTGAGCCTGGAGGCGTCGCGCGACCTGATTGACAAGTATTTCGAGAAATACCCGCGTATCCGCGAATACATCGACCGCACCAAAGAGCTGGCGCGTACGCAGGGCTATGTCGAATCCTTGATGGGGCGCCGGCGTTATTTCCCTGAACTGGCGAGCGGGAAGGGCAACCCCGGCTTGCGCAACCAGGCTGAGCGTGAAGCGATCAACATGCCAATCCAGGCCACCGCCGCCGACATTATCAAGCAGGCGATGGTCAACCTGGCCGCCGCGCTCGCCGAGCGTAAGCTCACCAGCCGCATGATTCTCCAGGTCCATGACGAGTTGGTGTTGGAAGTTCCGCCGCGCGAGCTCGATCCCGTCGCCCACCTGATCCGCGAGGTCATGGAGACTGCCTACCGGCTCGACGCGCCGCTTCGAGTGGATGTCGCCGTCGGTCCCAACTGGGACGAGATGGAAGCGTACAAGGTTTAACCCATGTCCTTTTTCACCCCAACCGACCTGTCCGTCTTTTCCGAATCGCACGCCGCGGACCCGGCATACGACCTGGAGCGCGTTCGCCTGCGCGACCGGTTGGCTGACCTGCACGGGCAGATCTATCCCGAGATGCGCACGCGTCGTTGGGACCTGCACCCGCACTGGACGCCGCGCTATCTGATTTCGACCGCGCGCCTCGAACCGCCGCACACCCGGATCGATTTCCTCCTGCTCCGGTACGGCAAGGCGGAGACGGTGGTCCGGCTGATGAAAAAAGAGTTGGGTGAGGATTTCGCGCACCCGTACAGCACCATCCTCCTCGGCGTTCGCATCCAGGAGGACGGGCTCGCGCTCGAAATGCTGCTGACCCATCGCGCCTGGGCCGATGCGCAGAATTTCAAGAACAAATTGGCGCAGGGCGCGCCCGAGAAAAAACACCTCCGCCAGCTCTTTGCCGAGCTCGGCGCGAATTTTTCCCTGAGCCTGGAATCGGCGACGCGGCAAGAGCTGCTCCGCGCCCGGTGCAGCCGCCTGGTTCATCTCGGCACGCTCGACGCGACCCTTGCAAAATACGAGCCGGGCGTGCATCAACTGCGCGTCGCCATTCACTACAACCCGGACGACCCGCGCCTCCAGGCCGAGGCCTTGCCGGCGGAAGTGCTTTTGCGTTTCGGTCAGCTCTATCTCTTGTATCAATTCACGAGCTGGTCTCCGCGCAACGATTTTCTCTCCAGCGTCCGTTCCTCCCGCCGCCAACAGCCGGCCGCCGCCGCAGACCCGGCCAGGCAAGAGCCGGATGACGACCTGCAGAAACCAAACGCATCATCCTGAAACTGCCATTCTGAGCCGGATAACGACCTGCAGAGACCGAATGCATCAGCCTGAGACTGTCATTCTGAGCGTAGCGAAGAATCTCTTTGACTCTACACGCGACTTTATCATAACGACAAAACGGAACAAAACATGATTCGAGATCAACTGGCCCTCCTCACCAAAAACGCGATCCAGGCCGCACAAGCTGCAGGGGAACTGCCCGCGTTCGACATCCCCGAAATCCCCATCGACCGCCCCCAGCGGCCCGAGTTGGGCGATTATTCATCGCCCGTCGCCATGAAACTGGCCTCCGCCGCCCGGCGCGCCCCGCTCCAGATCGCGCAGGCTATCGCCCGGCGTCTCGCCGCCGATCCGGCGATTAGCAAGGTCGAGACGGTCGCGCCTGGATTCATCAACTTTCGCCTCTCGGCCGAGTGGCTCCAGGGCCAGGTCCGGCAAATCCTCGCCGCCGGGTCCGCTTATGGTAACCTCACCGTGGGCGCCGGCCAGCGGGTCCAGGTCGAGCACATCAGCGCCAACCCCACCGGCCCGCTCACCGTCGGCTCGGCGCGGAATGCGGCCATTGGCGATACGCTTGTGCGTATCCTGCAGGCCGCCGGATATCAAGTCGAGACGGAATACTATATCAACGACGCCGGTTCCCAGATTCGCCACTTTGGCGCAAGCGTCTATGCACGCTATGCCCAGGCGGCCGGGCGCGACGAGCCGTTCCCCGAGGATGGGTACAAAGGGGAATATGTCGAGCAGATCGGGCGCGAGCTCCTGTCACAATACGGCCCGAAATATCTGGACCTGCCGCGGGATGAGGCGCTCCGCGCCCTGGGCCGCCTGGGCATCGACAAGATGCTCGAATTGATTCGCGCCACCACCGCGCGCCTGCGGGTCCACATGGATTCCTGGTTCTCGGAGCGGTCGCTCTACGAGCGCGGCTTGTTCGATCAAGTTTTGAAAATTCTGCAGGACCGGGACCTGATCCATACCAGTCAGGGGGCCACCTGGTTTACCGCGACCCGGCTGGGGCTGGAGAAGGACGCGGTCCTCATTCGCTCGCCCGAGGTGATTCCCGAGCCGTCCGAGCGCCCCACCTATCTCGCCTCCGATGTCGCCTATGTCTGGAACAAGCTGGTCGAGCGTGGGTTTGCCCGCGCCATTTATGTCTGGGGCGCGGATCATCACGGCGACCTGCCGCGCGTGCTCGCCGCCGCGCGGGCGCTGGGGCTCGACGACAAGCGGCTGAACATTCTCCTCTATCAATTGGTGGTGCTCAAGCGGGGCGGCGAGTTGGTCCGCATGTCCAAGCGCGCCGGCGACTTTGTGACGCTGGACGAGCTCCTCGACGAAATCGGCGCCGACGCAGTTCGCTTCCTCCTGATTACGCGCTCGGCCGATTCCATGATGGAGCTCGACCTCCAGTTGGCCAAGGAACAGTCGCTGGAAAACCCGGTCTATTACGTCCAGTACTCGCACGCGCGCATCGCCAGCATTCTGCGCCACGCCGCCGAGGTCGGGCTGAGCGGCGAAGGGGGCAACGTCGCGCTCCTCGTCCACCCCGCCGAGCTCGACCTGATTCGCGTCATGACGCGTTTTGAAGAGGTGGTCAAGCTGGCGGCCGAGCGGCTGGAACCGCATCATCTGCCGCCCTACGTGATGGAGCTGGCGTCGGTCTTTAACGCCTTTTACCGCGACTGTCGCGTCGTCTCGTCCGACCCGGCCGATGCCGAGATCTCGCGGGCGCGTCTCGTCCTGGCCGCCGCCGCCAAACAGGTCCTGGCCCGCGCCCTCGACCTCATGGGCGTCAGCGCCCCCGAATCCATGTAATGGACAATGAACACAATTGGCGCAATGGACAATGCACAATCATAATGCGTGAATACCCCTTGAGTGTATTTCCCATTGACCGTTGATCATTGCGCATTGACTCATTGTGCATTGATCCTTGCCTATGCGTTTTACAGTCGGTTGTCTCATCGGCGCAGTCGCCGGCATCCTCCTCGCCGCCCTGGCGGTTGCCGGCTATCTCTTTTTCAACACCCGCGAGAACCTGCCGCTCTTTCCGGTTGCGCCGGCCGGCGCCGGGGATGTCACGATTACGATCGGCGAGGCGTATATCAACGACCAGATGCGGACCACCCTCGCCGCGCGGGGGATGAACATCACGAATCCATCGTTCGACCTCCATGCGCCCAATCGCGCCACGGCGAGCGGCGACCTCGCCTTTGTCGTGCTCGGCGCGCCTGTCACGGTTCGCCCCACGGTCAACATGCACTTTGGCCTCAGCAACGGGCAGGTCACGTTCGACCTCGACCAGGTCAGCGTATCCGGTTTCAGCGTGCCGCAGAATATTGTCAACCAGCAGGTCGGCAATTTCAAGCAGGCGATTCAGGACCAGGTCAACGCCGACCTCAAGCGCTGGCTCGCCAACACCGGCCTCCGCATCGTCGGCGTCGAGGCCACCGAAACCAACCTCATCGTCAAGCTTGCCCGCTAACGGCGCACCTGGGCCTCAAGGTCGTTGGTATTTCGCCGCCCTTCGGGCCTCGCTTTGTGTTATAATAGCCAACCATTCCCTCACTACCGTTTGTCACGAATGTCGATTAAAGACTTATTGACCGAATTATCCCAGGCCAGCGGCCCTTCCGGCCACGAAGCGCCTGTCCGCCGGATTGTCCGGCGCGAGCTCGAAAAATACGCCGACGAGGTCACGACCACCCCCCTGGGGAGTGTGATTGGCGTCAAGCGCGCCGCCGCGCCGGCCCCCCCCTCCGGTGGCGGGCGCAAGACCCAGTCCAAGGCCCCGCCGGCTCACAAGGTATTGATCGAAGGGCACATAGACGAAATCGGGCTCATCGTCACCGCCATCGACCAGCACGTCATCCGTTTTGACGAGATCGGCGGCTATGATCCCCGCATCCTCCTTTCCCAGAACGTAATGGTGCATGGCCGCGAGCCCCTTCCCGGCGTCATCGGCGCCCGCCCGCCCCATGTCCTCGCGGCCCGCGACCGCGACCGCCCGGTCCCTCTGTCCGAGCTCTTTATCGACGTCGGCCTCCCCGAAGCCCGCCTGCGTGAGCTGGTGCAGGTCGGCGATGTCATTACCCTCGACGCCAAAGTCGTCTCCCTCCGCAATGGCATGGTCGCCGGCAAGGCGTTTGACGACCGCGCCTCGGTCGTGACCGTGCTCGACGCCCTGCGGCGTCTGGAAGGGGTCCGGCTCGCCTGGGACCTTTATGTCGTCGCGAATGTTCAGGAAGAGGATGGCGCCTGGTTTCCGGGGGCCTTTACCTCGACCTACCGGATTCATCCCGATGTCGCCGTTGCGCTCGACGTGAGCCATGGCGACCAGCCGGGGGTGGGGGATGTCAACACGGTCCCGCTCGACAAGGGACCGGGGATTGCGCGCGGCCCCAACGTCCACCCGCGCGTGCACGAGCGCCTGGTCGCGGCGGCGAGGGCCATCGAGATCCCGCATCGTGTGACCACTTATGGGGGGGCGACTGGCACGAACGCCTGGGCGATGCAGGTGGTCGCCGAAGGCATTCCGACCGGCCTGCTCGATCTCCCCTTGCGTTATATGCACACGCCCGTCGAAACCCTGGCTCTGAGCGACCTCGAGCGCACCGCCCGGCTGCTTGCCGCCTTTGTGTCCGGCCTCGACGAATCCTTCTATCAAGACCTTTTCGGCCAGGGCGCGGTTCAGACCGGGCGTGTCAAGCGTCCTGCGCGGAAAAAATAGTAGCGACCTATGTTATTGGAACAATTATCGAATGCACGAGGCGTTTCCGGGGACGAAGCGCAGGTGCGCGACCTGATCATCGGGGCGGTCCGGGACCGCGTCGACGAATATCGCGTCGACAGCCTGGGCAATCTCATTACCTATAAACGCGCCGCCGGCCGCGCCCGCCGCCCGCTCAAGGTGCTGGTGGCCGCGCACATGGACGAGGTGGGTCTGTTGATCGTCCACGCCGACGGCGATGGCCGCCTCCGCTTTGACCGCGTCGGCGGCATCGACGAGCGTATCCTGCCGGCCAAGGTCTTTCTCATCGGCCCCGATCGCGTGCCGGGGGTGATCGGGTTCAAGCCCGTTCACAAGACGACCTCCGCCGACCGCGAGCATATCGTCGAGGCAGACGATTTGACGCTCGACATCGGCGCCACCTCCAAAGAGGATGCGTTGGCCGCGGTCAAGCTCGGCGACTATGCCACCTTTGCAACGGAATTCTCACGTATCGGCGATGGCCTCGTGCGCGGCAAGGCGCTCGACGACCGCACGGGCTGTGCGCTCCTGATCGAGCTCCTGGCCGCCGATTATCCTTTTGACCTCTACGGCGTCTTTACCGTCCAGGAAGAGGTTGGCACGCGTGGGGCGCGGGTCGTGGCCTATACGATTGCGCCCGACATTGCCGTCGTTCTTGAATCGACGATCTGCGACGACGCGCCCAAGGAGCAGGACGTTTCGCCGACGACGCGCCTCGGCCTCGGCCCCGCGCTGACGATTGCGGACCGGGGCTTGATCTCGGACAAGCGGCTGGTCAAGCTGGTCCTGGCGACCGCGCAAGAGAACAACATCCCTTTGCAGATCAAACAGCCGCTCATCGGCGGGACCGACGCCGCGCGCTTGCAGTTGGCCGGCGTGGGCGTCCCGGCCGTGTCCGTTTCCGTGCCGGCGCGCTATATTCATTCGCCCGCCGCCCTCCTCAGCCTGAATGATTTCGGCAACACGTTGCGCTTGATGCAAAAAACGCTCCCCAAACTCCAGCGCGGCCTTGGAGAGTTATAACTATGCCCCAACCCAACCACTTTCCCGTTTTTGACAAGCCCGGCGAGCCCGGTTCCCCGGCCGATCCCTTCAAGACGCTGGTGATGCGTCTCAGCCAGGCGTTCGGCCCTTCCGGTTCCGAAGAGGCCGTGCGCAACCTGATCCGCGACGAATGCCGGCCGCTGGCCGACGAAGTGCGCGTCGACGGACTGGGGAATCTCATCGTCCGCAAGCGCGGCGCGGGCGGCGGTGTGCGCCGCAAGGTCATGCTCGCCGCGCACATGGACGAAGTGGGGCTCATGGTCACGCATGTGGACCAGAAAGGTTTTCTCCGCTTCGCCCCCCTTGGGCCGCTCCAGCCCCTGGCGCTCCTCGGCCAGCGCGCGCTCTTTGCCAACGGCGCGGTCGGGGTGATCGGTCGTGAGACCAAACGCGCCAAACCCGAGTTGGAGCTTGAGCGGCTCTATCTTGACGTCGGCGCAATTGGCGCGTCGCCTGTTGGCGTCGGGGTAGGGGATGCCGCTGTGCTCGCCGGTCCCTTTATCGACGCCGGAGCGCGCGTGATCGGCAAGGCGCTCGACAATCGCATCGGCTGCGCCATTTTGATCGAGACGCTGCGCGAGTTGAAAAAATTCTCGCATGACCTCTACCTCGTCTTTACCGTCCAGCAGCAGGTCGGCGCGCGGGGCGCGACCACCTCCACCTTTGGCATCCAGCCCGATCTCGCGCTCGCCGTCGACGTGACCCATACCGGCGACACCCCCGAGGCCGAGCTCATGTCCGTCTCGCTGGGCCAGGGGCCGGCGATCAAGGTCAAAGACCCCGGCGTCCTCGTGAGCCCCCTGGTGCGAGACGCCCTGGTGGAAGCCGCGCGCGAAAGCAAGGTTCCCTACCAGTTCGAGGTGTCCACCTCGGGTAGCACCGATACGGGCGCGATGCAGGTCGCGCGCGAAGGGGCGCATGTCGGCGCGCTCTCGATTCCGCTCCGGTACATGCACACCCCCTCCGAGATGATCGATGTGAATGATGCGCAAAACGCCGTCAGGCTCCTGCTCGCGTTCCTCGTCAAGCCCTTGCAGATGAGCCTGCAATAAGTACTATAGTCCCATTGAACAAAACCCCATCGTCGGGTAGAATGCAATCAGTAACAGCAACACCTCCGATAAAGGCAAACTCAGCGAAAGCTGGGGACGCAAAGCTACGGGCCTAAGGTCACACAGACTAGGGTCGCCGGGCTGCCGAAGAGCTAACAGGGCAAGTGCAACCCCGCTTCTTCGGCATGGAGAAGCGGGGTTTTTCTTTAGAATGTGGATGGGTTCGTCCCTCCCCCCAGGGCGACCCATATCGGGTCATCATGCGGCCGGGTATGATGACCCGTTTTATTTCAGGTCACACGCCGCAGGTCACAGGTTGCAAGCCTCAAGCCGCACGCGACACGGCGTAAGCAACCTGCTCCCCCGTAGCCTGTAGCCTACGACCTGCCCTCTGCAACCAGCCCTCTGCGTCCTGTCCCCTGTTATCTGCGACCTGTTACTTGTGACCTGTGACCTGTCACCTGCGACCTGTCCCCTGTGACCTGCAACCTGTTACCTGTGACCTGTAGCCTGCGACCTGATCCGCCTCACCGTCCCCTCTGTCCCATCCACCGCCACCCAATCCCCGTCCTGCAGCTCTTGCGTAATGTGCGGAATCCCCGCCACCGCCGGCAGGTGATGCTCCCGCGCCACAATCGCCCCGTGCGCCAGAATCCCCCCGCGTTCCAGCACCAGCCCGCTCAACCGCGCAAACACCGGCGTCCATCCCGGATCGGTCGCCGGCGCGACGAGCACCTCGCCCGCCTGTACGCGGTTCAGCTCGCTCGCGTCGAGGATCACGTGCACGGCCCCTTCCCCTTGCCCTGGGCTCACCCCGCGCCCGCGCCAGCTCTCCCGCACCGGTTCCTGCTCCCTCTCGATCGGCGTATCCCCTTTCAGAAATGCCGGGTATGCCCGTGCCGGCGCGCGCCGGTACTCGTCCCCATACCGGTCCCACGCCTCGCGTCGTTCCCGGATGAGCGTCGCCAATCGTTCTGCGGTCAGCCGTCCCCCGAAATAATCCGCCAGCTCCCCCTGGGTCGCATAAAAGACGTAATCCCGCGCGTCGATCACCTGGTCCGCGCAGAGATAATCCGCGAGCCGCAAATACGCGCGCCGGGATACGGCGAGCGATTTATGCCAGTAATACCGCTGGTTCTCGCGCAAGAGCGCGTAACGCCGCGCAAAGCCGAGCACAAGCTCAAAAACAGGTTTCTCCCATAGCGGAAGCCCATTTCGTACGCGTTCCCGCGTCAATCGCCAGTCCTCCGCATTTCTGCTTGTTTCCGGCGCAGTATGGAGCATCCTTAGCGCCTGCGCGGGATCGTCGGCAAAGGTGGGCCGCGCGATATCCAGGCTGAACGACCGGTGCCCGTGCACCCGCAGAAACCCCTCCAGCGCCCGCCCAAACTCCGGGTTCCCCTGCGCCGCCGCGATCCCCTCCGCCGAATCGAGCGCCAGCCCCATCCGTCTCGCCAGTCCCCCCAGCTCTGCCAGTTCCGCATTCATCTGCCGGGTTATATTATTCTGGTCCGAGATCAGGCTCTGCGCCGCCGCCCCGCTCATCCCCGCCAGCCATTGATAAAAGATATCCGCATAAGTGAGGCTCCAGCGGTGAATCTTGAGCAAATCCGCGTTTGCGCCTCGTGCCCCCTCGGCCACCGCCAGAATCTCGGCCGGGGACCCTGCCTCGGCCAACTGCGCGTTCAGCGCCGCCACCCGCTGGTCATGCCGCCGCGTATACGAATCCCACACCTGAGCATTCAGCGGCGACCAGTTCAGCGGATCGCGCACAAAATGCGCCAGCAGCGCCCCGATCAGCTTGGGGTCCAGCATCCCGCTCGGGTAGGGGGCCTTTTTCCGCCGGTTCGTATCCCCCTCGGGAAAATACCGCACCGCGTCCGCCGGGACGAACCGTTCGGGAAAGGGTTTATAGAAAATCTCGAAAATCAGCACATTGACGTACGGGTGTCCGTGTACCAGCCGCGTCGTCGGGATGCGGTCCGCGTCCCGGTACCCCATATACCGCAGCGGCTCGCGCAGCGCGTATTCGTCGAACTGTTCCCCCACCACTGACCACCCCAGCGGCGACACCGGCGCCGGAAACCGCTCGTTCAAAAACCCCGCCGTCCAATAGGTCTCGATCTGTTCTGCCATCGTCCGCTTATCCGTGCCGCGCACGCGGCTCAAAGGCCGTCCTATGGACAATCCGTTTGATGCCCCCATCCGTTTATCCGTTGCCCTTATCCGCTGACACCCGTTGACGCCTGCAAATCCCGCAGCAGCCGGCTAAACGCCTCGTGATACGCACTGTGTTTTCCCAACCTGGCCTTCAGCCAGGTGTTCCACTCGGTAATGTCTCTCGCCTTGCTGCATTTCCTCAGCAGCGCGAGTTGCTCTGCATTCGCCATGTGGCGGTCTCCTTGTTAATGAGGGTGGCAACGAGCGTCAACGGATCAAAAACGGATAAACGGATGCGGGCGTCATTTGCGGTTCAATCTTTGCCTGCCAGCCGCGCTTTTTTCAGCCGGGGAATTCGCAAGACTCCGTTGGTGAATGCCAGCCGCCGATTCAAATCGGCGGCTAAATAGCCCTCTACGAGGGTCCGTGGAAATCGGTTCAAACCGATTTGGGCGAATCCGATTCATCGGATTTCCACATCTTGAGCAACCGAATTGATTCGGTTGCTGATGCCCGGCTAGATCAATATGCCGCGTGCAAACACAATGAGATCGGCGAATTCGGTGGGTTCGAGTTGCTCATATTCCTTTTGCGGAACCTTGATGTATTGCCACCGCGTCCCCGTCAAGCGCGTCGCGTTCTCGCACCAGAGGTGCGCCGCGCGCTCTTTATTGGCCACGTCCACATCCTCGCGGCCTTTGGTTTCGACAAGGTAATGCTCACCATCCGGAGTCAGCGCGACGAAATCCGGCTCATAATAGCGCAGGTTGTTGTTCAAATCGGTGTATTCGATGGCAAATCCGAATTGCTCGGGCAGTTTGGCGAACGCCGTGACGTCAGGCGCATTTTCGAGAAAGCGGGCAAACGCCCGTTCAAATTCATTGCCGCACGGCACGAGGTTGAATACCGTTTTGCGCGCGGGAAGGGTCGGGCGCGAATAAGGAAATGCGGGGGTTTCTGAGAGCTTGTGTCCACTGTGCTGCAACTGGGGTTCGAGCTCTTGCACCACCAGCGGACGGAGGGCCTTGACAAACGCCTGCACCGTCACAAACTGGGCGACGTTGGTGCTGATCGCCTTGATCAGGGCCGGGGTGTCGAGATTCACCCGTTCACCAAAAGCGCGGGTTTCCAGGAACTCGCGTACCTTGGGGGCTAACGGCGCAAATTGCGCCGGCAGCTTGACATCCTGTGCAATGCGCTTGGCGTAATAGGAGATGACCTCCTGCGACGTTTGCACCTGGGGCAGGGTATAGTCCCGCTCGACCAGCTTTTGCAAGCTGACGAGGTCATACCCCTCATAGTGAAAGGTCTCTTCGGCAATATCTCCGGCCTTGCGCGGCAGCGTGGGACAGGTCATCGCGGCGACATCCAGCGCCGCAATCTCCTCGGCGAGCGTTCTCTTGCGAGCCAGGATGGGGCTCAGGATGGGCAGGGCAATATCCTTGTCCATCTTGTCAGGATCGGGCGCGATGGTGATGATCTTGAGTTTGTCTTTGCCAATCTCGAATGTGCCAAAGGCAATCTCTTCCTCGCGTTCCAGTTGCTCCACAAACTCGATGAACGCCTTGTTTCCGATGACATCCACCCGCTCGATGTAATCCGTGGTCAGGTCGCGAAACATCAGGCGCAGCCCGCGCCCCACCGTCTGCTCGGGTAGAATGTTCGCTTTGGAGGTATAGGGTCGCAGCCCGACCACCACAGTTACATTCTGAACGTCCCAGCCCTCGCGCAGCATCAGGACGCTGACAATGGCATGGATCGGGTTCTCGGTCAGGTCTACTTCGCGCGCCGCCCGGCGCGCCGCGTCCAGGTCTTTTTGGGCCACTTCACCCGAGCGGTTGGTATGAATCTTGAGCAGTTGGTCGCCACCGAATTCAGTCGGATACCGGTTCTGGAGCCAGTCGGCGACGTCGTCCGCTTCTTCCGTCGAATTCATCATCACAAAGAGCACCGGCTTTTTGTGGAGTGGTTCCAACTGCTCACGATATTCCCGCCAGCGTTCCACCCCGGCGGTCAAATAAGGCTTGTACCGGGTGCTCGCAATCGTCGAGCGCGCTTCCTGGATGCCGCTCGCCACCCCCTTGATCGGATGCTTGACGATGCCGTCAAGAATGGCCTGCTTGAGCGGATAATCGAAAACGGTCCAGGTGAACAACGCCCCCTTGCTGTAACGCGGGGTGGCGGTGAAATCGAGCTGGAGGGCGAGACCGGCCTCACCCCCTGACCCCCTCTCCTGAGCATAAGGACGCTGCTCAGGAGAAGGGGAACTGGACTGGGCAAAAGGATGTTGCCCAGGAGATGGGGGATTGAGCGCGGGGGAGGGGGAATGAGTGAGAGACGCGTGGAGGTTGCGAATGACCTGGTTCCACTCGCTCTCTTCATCGTGGGTGTGATGCGCCTCGTCGTTCACCACGAGCAGCGGGCCGCCGCGGGCGAGGATGCGCTTGTCAAAATCCTCAATCTCGATGTTCTGCGCGGGCGGCGGCGCGCCGAGCACGCCGGTCATCGCGTCCGGCTCGTCGTCATCGCTACTGCCATTTCGCCGGTAAAACTGCTGGATATTGGTGAGATAAAGCGCGCCCTGTGAGCTCGCGCGTTCACCTTCGCCCCGCATATAGAAATCGAAATCCCAAAAGATGGCGAGCTCGGGCGGAATGATCGGGTCGGTGCGAAAGATTTTGCCGCCGGCAAAGTCCATGCGCAATCGCTCAAACACGATGACGTTGGGGGCGATGAGCAAAAAGGTCCTGGCATAGTCGTCCCGCCCTTCGCAGACAGCGTTGAAATACTGCCAGGCTATCGCCAGCGACATCACTTTGGTCTTGCCGCTGCCGGTTGCCATCTTGACGCAGTAGCGGGCGAACTCGTCGTATTGCAACAGGCGCAGATCCTTGTTGGATTCGGCGTACTTTTCGATCAGGTCTTTATGGCGATGGACGCCCGCGACCTCATAGAGATAGAGGAGCGTCTCGACTGCAAAGCGTTGGGCGTCGAAATAGACGAACTTATGCCCGTTCGGCAGGCGATGCCCCGACCCGAACCAATAGTTGAGCAGGATGCGCGTGGTATCCGTGACGCCTTTATAGCCGCCTGCGCGCCAGTCATTCACCGCTTTTCTGATGGCGGGGACGCAAGGCGCGGTCTTGACGCGAGGTTCAAGAAAGCTCGGCTGTTCAGCAGGGGGCGATTTACGGCGGGGCATAGGGGATTAGGTTTCTATGATTTTCTGGCGGCCAACCAACGTTCGAAGGAAGCGGGGCTTTCAGTAGAACGCTTGCCAAGCACAAGGCCTTCAATGCCAATATCCTCGTCGAGGTCGGGCCAATGAATGCCATACCCTGCGCCGCTAATCTCGAAATTTGCGCGCTCTGTGGGTGTGCCATGCGCCAGGCGCGGGTACCAACCAATCGGCGCAGAAATCGTGCGCCCATCTTCCAGGTCTACCGTCAGTGTGTCGTCCGTGACGCGGACCGCAGTCAGCTTGGGTAGCGCGAGCGTGACTGCCACAGAAAGCATCCCATTCATCTTGATGACCTGGCGAAAAAGATTATACCACCTTAATCTTTAACGTCTTCGCCGTGTCGTTCCCCAGAATATCAACGACCCTGACGACTACTTTGTAGCCGCCGGCACGCGAGTCGTTCACGGCCTGCTTGATGGCTGTGGAAAAACGGCTGTTTTTATTGAAAATATTGTGGAAATATTGACAATACCAAGAATACATGATATACAATGTATAGCAGTTTGATTGCCAGTCGCCTGTGGGTAAAAGCCGGCTCCATGCCGTGCGCTCGATATACGAGCCTAGCCTACAGGGGGCTGGTTTTTTCTATGTCAAAGGGATTCGAGCTGGTGTACCAGTTCTTTGGATATTTCTCATGGTCGTAGCGATCGACCAACAGGCTCACCTTGTCTGTAACATAGTGATAGTAGCGCATGTCGCGCTTGACGAACGCCTGATAGACGGCCCAATTCATGTAATCGACCAGTTGCAAACAAGGCTCGCCCAACATGGTTTGTGGAGCAACCTGGATCACACTTGTGACCGGCCTGTTCCACTTTTTTTCAAATTTGGCAACGCTCGCCTGGATCGCCTGTTCCAACCGCGCCTGGCGCACGCGCGAGCCGCGCTGGGAAAAATAGATTCGATTCTCGGTGTAACGATGAAGAACATTTTCGAACAAGATCGTCACCAGGTAATCATAGAATTCCTTTTCGTTTGCATGAAACACGCGCCGAAACACGCGCTCCCGCTTGCGGGCAACTACGAACTGCGCTTTAAAGTCCAGCGTGCGGATCAGCCGAAAAACGGCCTGCCGAACCTCGGCCACATCATCCTTAGCATGAAAGGCGATTTTGGTTTTTGAGAGGGATGGGATCCCCTTGAGATATTCATCGGACTCGATCTCACCGTGAAGACGAGCGAGCGCCCGACGGATGGCATGGGGATCGGTTGTCTCGATGAATCCGAGGATGAGAATGGGCGAGCACCCCGGTTGACCAACGATGAGCGTGCCGTTCTCGTCATAAAAAGTCGGATCGCCAGATTCATCCACAAAGAACCAGTTGGTCCCGGCAATCGGCTCTTTCACGCGGACACCTTGACCGTTAACGTTTTCGTCGTATCGTTCCCCAATATATCAATCACCTTGACGACGATCTTGTACTCGCCCAGTGCATCGTATTTGTGTGCGACCGATTTTTGCAGGTCGGGGCTGGAACGGGTGCGATAGGTCTGCCACTCGTTGTGAAAGGTGTCACTCTTGTTATCCCAATCCACGGCCCAATAGTCGATCCACTGGGACCAGTGGTTGATAGCGCGCTGTACGTCTTCCGGGACATCGTCGGGGGGAATGACAAAATCGGTCAATGTCAGGGTCGCTTCGTTCTTTTTGCACTTGACATCCACCGAGAGGGCCGCCAATTCAAAAAAGCGTATCTCCCCCTGCTCGACCGCTTTCTTTTCGAGCACCTCACGCGGGATGCGGATAAAGTGTACGTTGATGTTAGCTTGCGCGGCCTGCTGTCTGGCGACTTCATTCAGCTCGAACGCAAAATCCCAGCCGAGAAGGTCCACGCCATTCGTCGCCGGCGCATCCTTGCCGGTTCCAACCGCCCGCTTGAACTCGGTCACGATATTCGTCACATCCCCGACCGAGACCGGCGAATCCACGGCACCGACGTAAACCATCCGCCCACCCTTGAGGCCGTGCAGCCACGTATACCCCGTCAGCGCCCGCGCATGATACAGATTCAAGATAAACTCGCGGTATGCCTGCTGCGCCGCCGCCGCCGCCATCCGTTTATCCGTTGGCCCATCCGTTGACGCCTTGTCAAATTCGGCGGCCTGCCAGACCTGCCGCTCGTACTTGCCGAGGTTCTGGACGACGAACGGACGAACATTATCGATGGAGAGAAGCCGCTTGCGTGTGGTGTGAATGGCAAAGCGCCCCAGGTCGCAGGTGATCCAGCGGCGATTCAGCTTTTCGGCGACGGCGGCGGTAGTGCCGCTTCCGCTAAAACAGTCGAGGACGAGATCGTTCTCGTTGGATGAGGCGCGGACGATGCGTTCGAGCAGGGCTTCGGGCTTTTGGGTATCGTAACCCACGTATTCTTTGGCTTGCGAATTGATCACGTAGATATCCGTCCACAAGTTTTGTATAGGCTGTCCCTGGTATTCGTCCAAAAATATCTTCCGTCTAATGCGTTTTGACTTGTCTTCAGGAAAATACAATTTCCCTTGCTTGTCCCAGAGTTCCATCACGTCTTTGGAAATGGACCATCCAGCGGGCGGAGGCTCATAACCCTTATACTGATATTTCAGATTCGCCCTAAAATTAGGGCTTACTATTGGTGAGTCCATAAACCGTCGACCATTTTCATCGATCCTGTTGAACCGACTCTTGATATACTCCTGAGCCTCGTCGCTGTCTTTTGTGAAAATCGGGTTCAGCAAGGCCGATTCGGACTTGGAATACCACAACATAGTATCTGTTACCACTCCGAATCGATTCTGCGGGTTTGCGCTTCCACCTTTACGCTTCCAAGTAATTTCATTGCGAAAATTAGCTTCTCCAAAAGTCTCATCCATTACAACCTTTACGTAGTGCATAACGTGGTAGTCTAAATGCACATAGATGCTCCCATCCTCTGCCAACAGTTCATGCAGCACTACTACCGTTTCATAGAACCATTGCAGGTATGAGTCCAGCCCGCGGCCCCAGGTATCGCGATAGGCCTTGACCTCGATCATGCTCGGCTCTTTCACGAACGTGGTGGTTTCATCTTCGTCGGTCTCTGGATTGTCGGGGATGGTTGCGGTGAAAGAGAAATCCGCGCCGACGTTAAAGGGCGGGTCAATATAGATGAGGTTGACCTTGCCTGCGAATTCGGGAAGGAGGGAGGGGAGGACGTATTTCTTGTCACCCCAGATCAAGCGGTTGCGCCATTCGGGGTCGCGGCCCGCGCTAAAGAGGTCAAAGGCGCGCTGGCGCTGCTGCGCGGATTCGTTCACCGTTTCGACGGTCTGAAAGGGGAGCGCCACGCGCGGCGGCGCTACACGCTTGCCATCCCTGTACTTGCCATCCCAAATGAGTTCGGTCATGTGGACCTCGGAGAAAAAGATGAGAAACCCGCCCTGGCTTGCGAAGGCGCTGCGCTCGCGTGGCCTCGGATGCTGCAATACCGGTCAGCCGGCCGGGCGGGGCTTGTCTGTGCTTGATTATACGCGCAGACAGGGATTGCGCAATCGCGCTTTTCCGACCGTTTCGGTCGCCGCCAAATCGTCGTCTGCCGTCGAACTGAATCCTGGCCCGCACCGTTCCGGTGCAAACTGCCTGCACGGGGCAAATCAGCCGTCCCCACCGTGACGATTTTACCCCGTAAATGAGGCGTTATGCCCTCCTGTGCGCAAAATTTAAGGTTTCCAACCCCTTGTAACCAAACGGATGATATGCCGAAACGTGCAGTAATCAGTAAGTGAGGGGGTATCTCATTTGCGCGCCGCGTAGAGACGTCTTACCGAGACGTCTCCGATAGGCAAAAATGGCCAAGTCCGAAAACACCCAAAAAGAAAATGATTTTAAAATCCGGGTTTGTGCCATTTTCAAGCTTGTTTCCGCAGATCCATTTTGTTTCATTTTAAAATCACGGGGGGCCTCTGGCGCGGTTTTGCGAATTTTGTGAGCAAGCGCGGATTTTCCCGTGCGCGGACGGCTAACTGCCCGACACCGCGCACAGCACCTTAACAACCTCATAAGAAATCCAAAATGCCGCACTGGATGTATAATATAAGGGGGGAAAAAGGGTATTGGGTGAAATGTTCAAAAAGATCAATCCGGGCAAATATCTCAAAAGTGTATCGACGTGGATGGGGTCGGTGTTACGGGGCGGTATGAAGGGGGGCGGGTCGGCGCTGCAGAGCGGGATGAAGGGCGCCAGGTGGAGCCTGAATCTGATTCCGCGCGCCGGGCGGGGACTCTTCCGCGCGTACCTGGCCGCGGCCAGCAAAGCGTACGACCTGGGGCGCTTTAACCCCCATGTCCCCCTGTCGCATGCCACCACAGTCCCGCATTTCTATGACGAGATGCACATCCCGTTCGTGCGGGATCTGCCGTATCTCAGCCGGCTGGCAATCGACCCCACGAATCTCACCGTCTCGATCCCTTTCGAGATGCGCGGGCAAAAGATCCCGGCGCTGAAAACGTCCAAGGTCGATGCGTGCGGCCGGGCAGACTTTCCGCGGCTCCTGGTCACATTTCGCGATATCCACCCCGAGTTTCTCGGCGACGAAACCATCCTGATCCAACCCGGCGGGAGCGCCTCTAAAGTGCTCCGGCTCGACGACCCCAATCTGACCTGGATGGTCTGGCAGCCCCGTACGATCAAGATTGCCAACATGCGCCGCGAAGTGAGCAAGACCCAGGCGGAGATTGATGCGCTCGATATTGCCCGGGAGCTGTCGCGCTATGCCCGGGAAGGCTCGAACGGCGCCATCAGCGTCAACCCCAACACGTTGTTGACGGCGCTCAATATCTTTACCCAGTATTCCGAGCCGCTGCGCGCGCGGTGGAAGATCCTTACCGATCGCTATGCCTTTATGCGCCATGTGACCGTGCGCCCCCACGCCGTCGCTGCCCTCCTGCGCAGCATCGTCGAGATCCCCTCCGAGGAGTTGGCGGAGCTCATTCGAGACATGGAGTCCGGCCAGGTCCAGACCTGGAGCGCGTTTCTCGACGCCATCAATGCGATCCCGAATGTCACCGCCATCGCCGGCGGCGCAGCCATCGCCGAGCAGCATGGCATGCGGACGAGTCTCTATCGCGACAATCGCGCCATGGCTGAGGACATTCCCCCGAGCATCTTTGTCTCGGCGCTCGGGCTCCCTTATTTTCTCGCCTATCTGGATGCGCGTGAAAAACGGATCGAGCCGGATTTGAAACTGCTGGCGGAGGAGAATGCCCAGGTGGTCGCCGCCATGATCCAGTTCCACCGCCGGTTTGCCCAGGTTCGGCTGGAGGCTGTCGAGGCCGGGACCGCACAGCTCGATGCTCGCAAAGGCGCGCTCATCGCGGCGAATGAGCAGGCGGTGCGCGAATTGCTGGACCTGCAAGAGCAGCAGTTTCGCGGGCATCTCATCATGGAAAACCCATCCCGGCTCATCGCCGGCGACAAGGTTCCCGAAGGTCTCCCTTCCGGCAAATCCTGATGCTCAATCCGGCAAGACGGTCGGGAATTTGCTCCGGCTGATATCGGCGTGGATCCACGCAAATCCGCGTCCAATTTCTGTCTGCATCCTGTGATGATTTTCACAAAACTGCCCGATACTGCTATAATCCACTCATTCGATGCCTGAAGGAGTGGAACGTGTTTCCTAAACGAATCCTGTTTCTCATTGCGTGGATGCTCGTCCTGAGCGCTTGTACTGCGCCCGCGCCGGTCGCAACCGTTGCGCCGACCCTGGCCGCGATGCCGGCCGCGACTGCTGTGCCGGCGGCGACTGTTGCGCCGACCATGACCGTTGCGCCAACCGCGACTGTTGCGCCGACCATGACCGCTGTCCCGGCCACGATTGCCCCGACACAGACCCCGGCGGCCCTGACCGATCCGTTCGCCTACTGCGCGGCCGTTGGCAATATCGATACGCCCGATGCGCGCTATACCGGCCCCGCCATGCCCGATGTCATCCCGAACGGTCTGAACAAGGCGATGGGGACCAGCATGCCGCTCGAAATCCTTTCCAAGCAGTCTTTCTGGCGTTGCATGGATCGCAAGGTGTATGCCTGCGCGGTCGGCGCGAATCTCCCTTGCGAGGAAAAGGCCGACGCGAGCAAGGCGCCGAGCGCCGCGATGGCGGATTTCTGCAAGGCGAATCCGAACTCTGACTTTATCCCGGCGGTCGTGACCGGTCGCGCCACCGTTTACGAATGGAAGTGCGTGAGCGGCGCGGCGACCATCGTCAAGCAGCTCGTCCAGCCCGACGCCCGCGGGTTCCATTCCGATATCTGGTATGTGATCAATCCGGGCTAACCGTTCCAGCCGGGGTGATTACTCCCATCTCGGTCTGTCATTCTGAACGTAGTGAAGAATCTCGCTAGCGCGAACGTAATCTGGCGCTTGTGAGGAATCTCCAGTCTAGGCTCGTTTCGCGTCGTCCCGTTCTGTGCTAAAATGCGCCCCATGTTATTCGCGCTTGTTCGCATTTCCCGGTTGGCGGGGCTGGTGGTTCTGTTCCTGGTCGCCGGTCTCGTCAACCTCCATTGTGGGGCGATCAATTCCCCTGTCAATTCATCTTTGAACGTCGCCGCCCTCGCGGCGATTCCGACCGAGCCGCCGGCCACTGTTACGGCTGTCCCGACCGATACGCCGACCTTGATCCCGACATCAACCGATACGCCACCGCCGACCGACACGAGCACGCCGACGCCCACAGAGACGTCGACGAGCACCCCCACCGTGACCGCAACGCCGACGCGCCGGCCCACCCTCGCTCCGACCCTGATTCCAGGGCGCGCCGCGCGCATCCCCATCTTGATGTTTCATCACGTCAGCGTCCTGCCGCCCGACGCGGATGCGCTCCGCATCGACCTGACCGTCCCGCCGGATGTCTTTGACGCCGAGATGAAATGGCTGTCGAGCCAGGGGTATCACACGATTCACCTCGCGGATGTCGTCAATTATTTTCAGACCGACGCGCCGCTGCCGCCCAAACCGATTGTGCTCACCTTTGATGATGGGTACGACGACAATTATCTGAATGTCTATCCGACGCTCAAGGATTATGGATTTAACGGCGCCTTTTTCATTATTACCGGGCGCGCCGACTCCTCGGCCTATGGCTATATGACGTGGGCCCAGATTCAGGAGATGGCCGCGAATGGGATGGAGATCGGCTCGCATTCGGTCGACCACCGCTATGACCTGGGCAAAATGTCCAAAAATGTCCAGTGGGCTGAGATCAAGCCAGCGCAGGAGGACTTGGCCCGGCATCTGCCGAATGCGCCGCTGGTCTTTTCCTATCCCTCGGGGAGCTATAACGCGACCACCCTCGACGATCTGACTCAACTGGGTTATATCGCCGCGGTGACCACGCGCTCGGGGGCAATGCAATACGCGGTCATGCCGCTCGAACTGCGCCGGGTGCGCATCCGCGGGCCGTGGTCCGCCGGCGAGTTTGCGTTCTGGGTCGATTATTGGACCAAGGGAGGGTAGAGCTTGACGCTGTCGTCGTCGGGGAGGTCGGCGAGCAGGGCGCGCATCGAGCGCCCGATCGCAGGATGAATCAGATAGGGGGCCAGGTCATTCAACGGTACGAGGACAAAGCGCCGTTCGGCCAGGCGAGGATGGGGGATGACCAGGTCAGGGAGTTGGACGGTTTCTTTGTCGTAAAGCAAAATGTCGAGGTCGATGAGGCGTGGACCATACCGCACGGTCGGTGTCCGGCCCATCTCCCGTTCGATTGTCTTGAGAAAATCCAAAAGCGCGACCGGGACGAGCTCCGTTTCACCGCGAACGACCCGGTTTAGGAACCGCGGCTGGTCCGTCACGCCCCACGGCTCTGTCTCATAGACCGCCGAGCGGCCGGTAATCGCCATCTCGCGCTCTAGCCGGTCCGCGGCCTCGCGCAGATTGTGCGCCCGTTCCTCCAGGTTCGTCCCCAGCGCAATATAGACCGTCGCCATCACTTACATTCTATCACACCTCCCGCCGCCGCTGCTTGCCGCTTGCCGAATGTGACGTGTAGCCTGCGACCTGTAGCCTGTCACCTGTGACGTGTAGCCTGCGACTTGTAGCCTGTCACCTGTGACGTGTAGCTTGTGACTTGCACCCCGTGCCCTGCGACCTGTTTTGTCTTATTCTCGTTGTGTTGTATACTCGTACAAATCCTTGGCCTGTTTCTAAAAATGATTGATATTCCACGCGAAGTTTGCCGGGATGCCAGCGCGGCCATGACCTATGAGTGGCTGGTGACCAATGGCGTCGGTAGTTATGCCTCGTCGGCGATTACCGGCGCGCGCACCCGCCGGTATCATGGTTTGTTGGTCGGCGCGCTAGAGCCCCCCTTGGGTCGTACCCTGTTGCTCGCCAAGCTCGACGAAGAGGTCGATGTCAACGGGCAGACCTACCGGCTGGGCGTCAACGAATACCAACGCGGGGTCATCGAGCCGAGTGGGAACCTGTTTCTCCAGCGCGCCGAGGTCAACGGCGCATTCCCGGTGCTGTATTTTCAAGCGGCTAATTTCAAGCTGGCCAAAACTGTCTGGATGGAGTACGGATGGGACACCACCTATATTCGCTATACGCTCGATCCTGAATCGCCCGCGATCAACCTGACCCTTTTGCCTTTTTGCTCGTATCGCGATTTCCATGAGACGACCAAAGGGGATTCATTGTGGACTATGGGGATTGAGCCGGTTGCCCGCGGGATTCGCGTGACTGCCCGCCCGGGGGCGCGTCCCTTCCGCATCCTGGGCCTGCCGTCGGTTGCATTTACCCCGCTCGGCCTATGGTACTGGCACTTTCAATTACGCGCCGAGGACGAGCGCGGATTGGATCACAGCGAAGACCTCTATTTGCCGGGACTGCTCCGGGCGCGTCTCGAGCCGGGGGAGAGCCTGACGGTCGTCGCGACGCTCGAAGGGGATGCCAATCTCGACGTGGATGCCGAGGGCGCCTGGCAGCGCGCACTGGGCCGCCAACGAGATTTGGAGAGCCGCGCGCCGGACGATTTTGCCAGGCAGCTTTATATCGCCGCCGATCAGTTTCTGGTCGGCCGGCCTGCCACGCAAATCCCTGCGCCAACCCCCGAGGACCCCGCTCACACCCGCCCGGCCTCGACGGTCCTCGCCGGCTATCACTGGTTCGGCGACTGGGGGCGCGACACGATGATCGCCCTCGAGGGGCTGACCCTGACGACAGGGCGCTATGAGGTCGCGCACGATATTCTGCTGACCTTTTCCCAGTTTGTCTCGCAGGGCATGCTCCCCAATCGTTTCCCCGATTCAGGACAGGCGCCCGAGTACAACACGGTCGATGCGACGCTGTGGTATTTCCATGCCATCGACCGCTATGTAACGTGCAGTCACGACCGCGATCTGCTCCGCCAGCTCTATCCGATCCTGCAGGATATGATCAACTGGCATGTCAAGGGGACGCGCTATAACATTCACATGGACCTCGCGGATGGGCTGGTGTATGCGGGCGAGCCCGGCGTGCAATTGACCTGGATGGATGCCAAGGTCGAGGACAGGGTGGTGACCCCGCGGACCGGCAAGCCGGTCGAGATCAATGCCCTCTGGTACAATGCTCTGCGCCTCATGCAGCAGTGGAGCAAGGAGCTCGACCAGCCCGATCCCCTGTACGAGCGCCTTGCCAACCAGGTGGCCGGATCGTTCGACCGCTTTTGGTTTCGCGAGGGGGGCTATCTCTACGACGTGATCGATGGCCCGAACGGGAACGAGACGGCCATGCGACCCAATCAGATCTTTGCGATGAGCTTGCCCCACTCCGCCGTCCCACTGCCGCAAGCCCGTTCGGCCCTGGAGCTCATCACGCGCGAATTGCTCACTCCGTATGGCCTGCGCTCGCTCACACCGCGCAACGTGAATTACCGCGGCAAGTTTACGGGTGGCCGGGCGGCCCGCGATAGCGCTTACCATAACGGGACGGTCTGGGCTTGGCTCATCGGGCCCTATATCGACGCGCACCGGCGGGTCTATCCGGACGACCCGGATCGTGGACGATTTCTAGCTGCCTTCCAGCCCCATCTCTCTGTGGCGGGTCTGGGAACGATCAGCGAGTGCTTTGAGGGGGATGCGCCCCATCGCCCGGTCGCTTGTATTGCCCAGGCCTGGAGCGTCGCCGAAGTCCTGCGCGCCTATTGCGCCATCTCGGGTGAGGGGCATTAAGCGAGCCTATGCCTTCCCTTGCCGATGTTGCGCGATTCTTTGCGACGTTGACCGGCGCCGATGTGGTGCTGGGTCTGCTCGTTACCGCCGCCATGCTAATCCTGGTCAGCGATTGGCGGCTCTCCTTGCTCGCCCTGGCCGTCCAGTACCTGTTGGTTACGGTCTTGCTGGCGACCATTGTCCAGCTTCAAGTCGCCATGGTGCGGCTCATTGCGGGCGGATTGGTCGCCGTGATGCTCTATATCACCGCCCAGCGCGTCCGGCGCAATTGGACGCGGCGCGCCCGTGCGGCCGGTTGGAAGAATGCCGGGGAGATTGCTGCCCTCTTTGAGCGCGAGCCGTTCATCGTCAGTTGGCCCTTTCGCGCCATTGCGCTGGCGCTGGTCGCCGTGAGCACGCTGACCGTTGCGACCCAGTTCCCATTTCCGAATGCGCCCCTGCTGTTCTGGTTTCTCAGTCTGTGGCTCTGTGTGATCGGTCTGCTCCTGATTATCATTACGCGCGAGGCGCTTAAAATGGGGGCGGGCCTCCTGACGTTTACGACCGGCTTTGGCATCCTCTATCTGGCGATTGATTCCAGTCTCTTGTTTTTTGGCCTGCTCCTTATCTCGGACCTGGTGATTGCCCTCGCCGTCTCGCATCTCGCCAGCGTTCCGGTTCGGTCCGGTGCGCAGCGGCAGGGAGAAACTCGTTGAGTCTGATCACCCTGCTCGTCACCCTGGTCGTGGTCGCCTCCCTCGTCCACGCCACCCGGTTCTGGCCGCGTGTTGCCTCCGTCCTGATTCTCCTCGGCGGCGGGCTGCTGGTGTGGGGCGCATGGAATGCATCGCTCAATTCGCTGGACGTAGTTGGTCTCACGCTGGTGCTCGACCCCTTCTCACGCGATTTCCTGACGGTGGCTTTTGCCCTGACCATGATCCTGGCTCTTGCCTCGACCCTGGTCCGCGATCGGAGCGGGCTCGCATTTCTCTTCTGGACCTGGCCGGCCTGGGTGGTGGCGCTGAGCGTGAATGACCTCGTCGTCTCGGTATTCGCCTGGGCGCTCGGCATGGTCGCGGCGGTGCTGGCGATGAAGCCGCGCAAATACCAGCGCGCGAGCGGCGCCGCCTACTTTCTCGTGTTGGTGGTGGTCGCCGCCGCGAGCCTATTGCTGGCTAATCGCTTCATTGTCCTTTATCCGCTGACCCCCGAGCGCACAGTCCTGGTGCAGTTTGCCGTCCTCTTTCTGACGTGGGGGATGGGCCTTTATCTCTCTGTCTTTCCGTTCCATCTCTGGGTTGCCCCGATGTCGGATGATGCTCCGCTCCCGGTTCTGGCGGCGCTCCTGGGATTGGGACAGCCGATTGGCCTCTTGCTCTTGATGAGCCTGTTCAGCCAGTATCCCTGGATTTTGGACAGGTCGAACCTGCTCCAGCTCCTCTCTCTCGGCGGGGCGGCTGCCGTAATCACGGGGGGTGTGATGGCCGCCGTAGAGCGCCGGGCGGGACGCCTGCTTGGCTATGCTGGCATCTTTTCGCTGGGGTTTGCCCTGGTGAGCCTGAGCCATCTTACGCGCGAATCATTGGCCTACGGGGGACTTGAAATCTTGACGCGTGGTTTTGCGCTCGCTGCCATGGCCTGCGCCATTACGGTCGCCGAGGCAGTACACTCGCGCTGGGTGCAGCGGTTGGCCCTGGTGGTCTTTATCCTTTCGGCGCTGAGCCTGGTCGGATTGCGGCTGGGGGTGAGTTTTGCCAGCCGCTGGAATGTCATGGTGGAGTGGGCCGGCACGGACATGCGGCTCCTCGCCGTCGTCCTGGTGGCGCATACCGGGCTCGTCGTCGGCATTGTCCGTTTTGCGCGGCGCTGGCTCGAGTCTCAAGAAGCGGTGGCCGGACCCGCCCTCGCAGTCGCCGGGGTGGAATTGGCGGAACCGGCGGTTGGCATAACACAAGCAAAGGGCGTCGCTGCCGTCGTCGAGAGCCATTCTTCTGCGGGTGAATCCAATGCGCCGGTAGGGGATACCGCGCGTACCTCTGAGGCCTCATTAGAGTCGGGGAGCGAGAGCGCGCCACCCGAAAACCGCGAACCGGCTGGCGCGGCGATCTCTGAGGATTATGTGTTTGAGGAACATGTGCGCGAACTGGCGCGAACGCTGGTCGCACGTTATGGTTCCCGGCTCACCGGCCTTGTTCGCGCGCTTCCCCGGCAAACCCGCAGCACGCTGTTCCAGCTCTGGCAGAATTGGCGCGTCGGGGCAGGTATGGCCTTGTTAGTGGTGGTGGTTGCCCTATTGCTCCTGACCAGCCTCGAGCCGGGATTGTGGTTCAATCGCATCCTCGATTCCCTTGGCTCGCTCCCGTTCGCGCAATAGTTTCCCCACTCTCCCCAAAAAGAGCGAGCGGGACAACATGTCCCGCTCTGGATCTAGATTCCCGCTTCCCGAATGATGGCCCTGAGCGTCACCCGGTCGTTCTCGCCGAGTGGCAGCAGCGGCGGCCGTGGCGGTCCTCCGTAATAGCCAAGCTCGTCGAGTGCTGCCTTGAGCCCCGCCACACTCCAGCGTGAGGTGGCGGCCGCGTTGAGCCGGATCAGGCGGAGTTGCAACTGGCGGGCGGTGTCGTAATCGCCCCGGTGGAATGCATCAAAGATCTGGACGCACTCGCGTGGCGCGACATTGCCCAGCGCCGGCACCGATCCCTTGGCGCCAATTGCCA
Source organism: Anaerolineae bacterium (assembly GCA_049694275.1). GTDB lineage: Bacteria > Chloroflexota > Anaerolineae > UBA4142 > SHND01 > JBAVQS01. The sequence continues at coordinate 27,256 of JBAVQS010000002.1, forward strand.
GCGCGGGCAGAATATAACTCCCCGTCCCGACGAAAAAGGCAAAGCTCGCGGGCGTCGCCTGGATCACCTCACCCATCTTGGCCAGGTTTCCGGTGCTGTCCTTGATTCCGGCAATGTTTGGGTGTTGTGCAAGTTCAATGATCGTCGCCGCCTCCATGTCGACGCCGGTGTTGGCGGTGACATTGTAGAGGAGGACGGGGAGCGGCGAGGCGTCGGCGACGGCGCGATAGTGCCGGATGAGCGTGGGTCCATTCATTTGGCTGCGATAATAGTGCGGTGTGACGATCAATACCGCATCGGCCCCGAGCTCGCCGGCCCGCCGCGTCAATCCGATGGTCGCCGCCGTGGATTCGGCCCCGGCGCCTGCAATAAAGAGCCGGTCACGCGGGATCGCATCGCGCGCCGTTTCCCATACGGCGCATTTCTCCGCCTCGTTGAGCATCACGTATTCGCCGTTCGAACCGAGCACGACGACGCCGTGCAGCCCGGCTGCAAACCAGCGCGCGAGATTAGCCCGCATCTTGTCGTGCAGAATATTTCCATCCGCATCAAACGCAGTGGGGATGGGGGGCATAATCCCTTCCAGTTTCAAATGGGTCATTGGACTCCTTTGCCCGTTATGTTTCTGCCGTCTGCGGCATGGCCTCGGCCAGGCGCATCGAGATGACCTGGGACACGCCGTCGTCCCCCATCGAAATGCCATACACCGTGTGGGCGCTCTCGATCGTGGCGCGGTTGTGCGTGATGACGATGAACTGGGTATCGCCGCCCAGCTCCTTGAGAGCGTCGCGAAACCGTCCGACGTTCGCTTCGTCGAGCATCGCGTCCACCTCGTCCAGCACACAGAACGGCGTGGGGCTGGCTTTTAATATGGAAAAGAGCAGGGCGCAGGCTGTGAGCGAGCGCTCGCCGCCGGACAGGATCGCCAGGTGCGCTGCCCGTTTGCCGGGGGGGCGCGCGATAATCTCGATACCCGTGTGGACCAGGTCGTTCGGATCGGTGAGCTCCAGGCGCGCCGTGCCTCCGCCAAAGAGCATCGTGAAATAGCGCCGGAATTCGACGTTAATGGCGTCGAATGTCTGTTTAAACTTGTCCTGCATCATCTCGTCCAATTCGGCAATCGCCTTGTGCAGCCGTTCGATTGCCTGGACGAGGTCCGCGGCCTGTTCGGTCAAAAAGGCATGGCGCTGTCTGAGCTCTTGATACTCGGTGGGGGCATTTGGATTGACATTCCCGATATACTTCATCTGGTTCTTGAGCCGGCGGATCTCTTTGTCAAATCCATCCGGCAGGGCCAGCACTTCCGGCAGCGCGATCAGTTCCTGCTCCGTCTCTTGCGCCGTCTCCTCTTCTTCGCCGGATGTGGGGACCGTCCGGCGGAAGGCCAACCGCAGGCGTAATTGTTGGGGCGCGCCCGTGTCCAGTTCCACCGGTCCCAGGTCGTCCTCAATCTCCGATTCGAGGCGTCGGATGTCAGCGCGGGCGCGCTCAGCATCCAGCACGGCGCGGTTGTGGCCTTCTTCGATGGCGGTCAGTTGTCCACGCGCCGTCGTTTCCTGTTCTTCTAGCTCGTTTTGCAAACGCTCGCTGGCGTTGAGCGAAGATTCCTCAGGAGACCCCTGTGGCCCCAGCGCTTCCAGTTCGCGCGCCATCTGCGCAACCTGCTCGTGTACCTGGTTATGCTGGGCGGCGAGCGTCTCGAATTGCTTGGTCAAGCCCTGCTGGCGCGCCCGCCGCGATTCGATTTGCGCTGCTGCCTGCTTGTGTGCCTCGCGTGCCTGGTCGATGGCCAGTTGCGCCGCCTGAATATCCCGCTCGACCAGGGCCAGCGCGGTCTTGGCGTCATTCCATTCCCCGCGTGCGCGTTCGAGCAACTGTTCCCGCTCGCGCCGGGTCAACTCGTGATTTGCCAGCGCCTCGGCCCGCGCCGCCAGCCGCGCCATGGCCGGCAACGCCTGCTCGTAGAGCGGCAAGAGCTGTTGCATCTCGACCAGGCGACGGGCGAGATCCCGCGCGTCGCCCATGCCGAAACTCTTGGGCGCAGCCGCGCGGGCCGCTTCCATCTCGGCGATGCGCGCTTCGGCTAACCGCTTGCGCGCAATGGTTCGGGCCCGTTGGTGCTCCAGTTCCGTTTTGCGCGTCTGGGCCGCCGTGACCTGGCCGGTGTAGGATTCGACGGTGGCGCGCACGCGCTCGATCTCGCCCTCGGCGTCCTCGCGCTGCTGCTCGGCAAAGCGCATGCGCTCTTCGAGGACCGCCAGATCACGCTCGCGTGCGGCGTATTCGCCCTCTCGCCGCGCTAAAGCCCGCCGCTGTTCCGCCAGCTTGGCGCGTAGGATTTGGGCCTGTTGGCGAGCCTGTCCCAGCCGCTGGGCCAATTCCTGCATCCGCGCGCGCTGGGCATTCAGCCTGTCCCGCGCCTGTTTCTCGGCCTCGGCTGAACGGCCGTAATGTTCCTGGGCCTGCGCCCATTGATAGGCGTACCACTGCCTGAGTTTCTCGTTGAGCGCGGCGGCGACCCCCTCATACTTGAGTGCGCGGTCGGCCTGGCGGGCAAGGGATGGGAGGCGTGGGGCGATCTCGTTGATAATGTCGTTCGCACGCAAGAGGTTCTGCTGGGTCTCTTCGAGCTTTTCAAGCGCGCTCTGCTTTTTCGTCTGGTAGAGGCCGATGCCCGCCGCTTCCTCAAACAGTGCGCGCCGTTCCTCCGCCCGCAAGGAGAGGGCCTGATCGATTAATCCCTGGCCGACAACCGCATAGGTGTTGCGAGCCAGGCCCCACCGCTGGAGCAGCTCCTGCACATCGCGCAGGCGCACTCGCTGGCGGTTGATCAAATATTCGTTCTCCCCGCTGCGATAGGCCCGGCGCAGAATGGTGACCTCGCTTGGTCGCGCCTTTAATATCTCTTCGACGATATTGGCGCGCGGTCGGGTTTCGGCGCCGTCTGCTTCGCCTGGCGCTGTTTCGGCGACAGCCGCTTGCACCTCTGCCAGCGCCTGCGGATTCTCCAGGGTGATTGCCACCTCGGCCATGCCCATGCGCGGCCGCGTGGCGCTCCCGCTAAAGATCAGGTCTTCGGTCTTTTTGGTGCGGAGGGAAGAATAGGATTGCTCGCCGAGGGCCCATCGGATGCCATCCGCGACATTGGACTTGCCTGAGCCATTCGGACCGACGACAGCGGTAATGCCTTCACTGAATTGAAAGGTGGCGCGATTGGCAAAAGTTTTAAAGCCGTGGACGTCGAGTTGTTTCAGGCGCATAGCGGAGAGTATACACGATAACGACTAGGCAATCAAATGATTTTGCAGGACATCGTCAACACCCGGCAGGGCTGTTTTCAAAACCTGGCGCGCTTGCGAGATATCGAGGGTGCAGTCACGTGGGCGGATCAGCCCGCTCTCTTCCGATTTCATCGGGATTAGCCGGGTGACATCGCCATTGAGCTTTTGCATGAGCTTGCAGCCGAATGCGTAGCGGCTCAACGCCTGTGACCCCGCGACGTGAAGAATGCCGGTGTAAGTGGATTCGGACAGTTCAAGGAGCGCCTCACACAGAGTATCGACCCAGATGGGACAGCGCATCTCGTCCGTAAACAATTGCGGCATCTTGCCGTTCAGCACGGCTTGTGTCCGCGGATCAAGCGGCTTGAACCCATAAATCAGTGAGGTGCGTACGATGGCGGTGTTGACACCGCTTGCCAAAACTGCCAACTCTCCTTCGTACTTGGACTGGCCGTAGGGGATGACAGGGTGTGGCCGGTCCGCTTCACGATAGTTGCCACGTTCGCCGTCAAAGATCACATCGGTCGAGAGATGGACCAACCGCGCGCCGGATTGGCTGGCCCCTTGCGCAATGTAACTGGCGCCCAGCACATTAACCTGGCGCAGTTGTTCCAATGGGCCGGTCATCTGGGCTGCGGTGTGAATAATCACCTGAGGCCTGACGTGCAGGAGCAGCCGCTCGACGGAGGCAGGGTCGCGCAGGTCGAGATAGTGCAAAGTGGCTAGACGGATTGCTTGCTCCTGGGTAAAAAAGGTCGCGTGCACTTCCCATTGCGGACGCGCCAGGTGGAGACGCCGGATCATGGCGGTTCCCAGGTAGCCTGTGCCTCCGGTGATGAGAACGCGAAATGGACTTGGGCTACTCATGCGGAAGAATGGGCGGTTCGGTATCCTGTGTCGATGCTGTCGCAGGGGAGCGATCCAGGTCTGGACTCAGGCCGCCGGTATCCTCGTTGCTGCCCTCATCCGTTGTGATAGATGGCTCGGCGGTTGCTGCGGGCTTGAAATCGGTTGCGCTCGGTTCAGATGCCGTGGGGGCGTCCGAGTCTCTCCGGGCGCGGGCCAGTTCTTGTTGCACCTGGCGTTCCAGCTCTTGCAGGGCGGTTTGGGCCGCTTGCTGTTCGGCGGTTTGTTTGTTGCGACCGTGTCCGATGCCATATACCTTTTCGCCGAGTACCACCTCGACGGTAAACTCGCGCGCGTGATCCGGCCCGCGCGTCTGGACCGTGCGGTAGGTTGGCGTGACTTTGAGCTGGCCCTGGCTCAGTTCTTGAAGGAGGCTCTTGGCGTTGCGGTCCAGCCGTTCGTGGACGATCTCGATGGTCTTGGGCTCGATGATGCGCCAGATGATGCGCCGCGCGCCTTCGAGCCCCTGGTCGAGATAGATGGCGCCGACGATCGCTTCAAAAGTGCCGGCGAGGAGCGCTCGCCGTGTGCGCCCGCCAGCCGCCTCCTCACCGTGCGAAACCATGAGATGGGGGCCGAGTCCCATGTTTTGGGCGTACTCGGCCAGCGTCTCACCGCGCACCAGCGCTGCACGGAGCGATGTGAGGTCCCCCTCTTTCATTTCGGGAAAGTGGTGATAAAGGTATTCGGCGGTCACAAAGCCGAGAATGGAATCGCCGAGAAATTCCAGCCGCTCGTTATCGAGCCAGGGAAGGTTCGGGTTCTCGTTGAGAAAAGACCGGTGGGTCAGGGCGCGTTGGAGGAGTGATTTGTCCTCAAAAACCAGACCGAGGGATGTTTCCAACTCTGCAAGATTCATAATCAGTGTCAGGGGACAGGTGACAAGGGACAAGGCGCTGAACCTTGTCCCTTGTCATCTGTCCCCTGTCACGCGCTCACTCTGTGTACTTTTTGAAAATCACGGTCATGTTATGCCCGCCAAAGCCAAACGAGTTCGACAGGGCGTACTGGACATCTTTTTTCACGGGGCCATTCGGCAAATAGTTCAGGTCACATTCCGGGTCGGGATATTCGTAATTGATGGTGCCGTGCATGATCCCTTCCATGATGGTCTTGACGGTGATGACCGCTTCGACGCCGCCGGCTGCCCCCATCAGATGGCCGAGCATGGATTTACTGGCGCTGATGGGCAGGTCATAGGCATATTCCCCGAATACTTTTTTGATGGCCGCCGTTTCAGCGGCATCGTTGAGGACTGTCGAGGTGCCGTGCGCATTGAGATAGTCGATCTGCCCCGGTTGAATGCCCGCCTTTTTGATGGCTTTGGTCATGACTTTGGCCATGCCCACGCCGCCTTCGGACGGGGCGCTGATGTGATAGGCGTCGTTATTGGCCGCATAGCCCACTATCTCAGCCAGGATTTTGGCGCCGCGCGCTTTCGCAAAATCGAGCCGTTCGAGGATCAGTCCGCCGGCCCCCTCGCCATAGATAAAGCCGTCGCGTTTAGCGTCAAACGGTCGCGAGGCGTGCTCGGGGTCGTCGTTGCGGGTCGACATGGCCTGCGTGCGATGAAACGCGGCCAGCCCAAACGGGGTGATGACGGATTCGGCGCCGCCGGCAATCATGGCGACGGCGTCCCCGCGCCGGATCATCTCATACGCTTCGCCAACTGCATTGCTTCCGCTGGCGCAAGCAGACACGACCGTAAAGTTCGGCCCGCGCGCCCCGAACTTGATCGCCACTTCCCCCGGTCCCATATTGGGAATCATGTAAGGACCGGTAAAGGGACTGACGCGCATCGGACCCTTTTCAAAGAGCGCGTGATAGCCCTGATCGATGGTGAGGAGGCCGCCGATGCCGCTGCCGAATATCACCCCGATCTCATCCCAGTTCGACTCGTCGATCTTTAATCCGGATTGCTTGAGCGCCTGCGCCGTCACGGCGAGCGCATAAATATCAAGCGGGTCCATCCGCTTGGCCTCTTTCCGGTCGATGATGTCCGCATAATCGTCGAGATTGAAATCGCTGACTTCGCACGCGATCTGGACGTTAAAGCCCGACGCATCAAACTTTTGAATTCGCCGCGCGCTGTTCCGCCCCGCCAATAGATTGTTCCACATGGTTTCTACCTGACAACCGAGGGGGGTCACCGCGCCTAGCCCCGTAATGACGACACGTTGTTCAATGTTATTTTCGCTCATCCAGGCTCCTCAATAGATATGATATCGGAGATGAAAAATAATCACTCGACGACAATCCCGGTTCCGGCAATCACCCGCCCGATCTCCCAGCGCGCAACCTGTCGCGCATCCAATTCGTGGTTGAATGTGTCAAGCCGATTCTGCGGAACCGATACCAGCAGTCCACCTGACGTCTGCGGATCGAGGAGCAGCGCCTCCCACTCATCCGACAGGTCTTGAGGAAAGAACACCTTGCCTTGAATATAGTCGCGATTGCGCGCCGTCCCGCCGGGCGTTTGGCCGCGCCGGGCAAGGTCGAGCGCCTCTTCCAGCACCGGCAAGCGTTTATAGTAGATTTCAAAGCGAACGCCCGAGGCATTCGCCATCTCATACGCATGTCCAAGCAAAGAATAGCCGGTGATATCGGTGACGGAGCGCAATCCGGTGGCCTGGGCTGCTTGCGAGGCCGCGCGATTCAACTGGACCATCCACTGGATTGCCTCGGTCAGGTCTGTTTCGGCGACCACACCATTTTTACCCGCTGTAGTGAGGATACCTGTGCCGAGCGGTTTCGTCAAAATCAGCACATCGCCGGCCTGTGCGCCCCCTTTGGTGAAAATCGTGTCCGGGTGCGCCAGTCCGGTGACCGCCACGCCGAACTTGGGCTCGCGATCGGTGATCGTATGTCCGCCGGCAATAACCCCGCCCCCTTCGGCCATCTTGTCTGCCCCGCCCCGGACGATCTCTGAGAGCAGTTCGAGCGGCAGCTCCTCGCGCCAGGCGACAATATTGAGCCCGAGCAGTACCTCACCGCCCATCGCGTAGACATCGCTCATCGCATTGGCGGTCGCAATCGCGCCAAAAGCATAGGCATCGTCCACGACCGGCGGAAAAAAGTCCACCGTCTGAATGAGCGCCTGCCGGTCGTTGAGTCGATAGACCGCGGCGTCATCCGGCGCGCCGAGCCCGACGAGCAGGTTCGGAAAATCCGCCGGCTTGAATTGTCCCGCGAGTGGGCGCAAAACTTGCGCCAGCTCGGTCGCGCCGAGCTTGGATGCTCAGCCCGCGCACGAGGCGTAGGAGGTCAGGCGGATTTGCTTGGCAGTAGACATGATGCTACTCGCCTCCATCACCGCTTTGCGGCTTTCATCTCTAGCAATAATGCCCGATAGCCTGCCTGGATGAAATGTTCATCCGCAGTTACCGCGCTGTCAAGTCTCTGCTGCTCCATTACGACGAAGGAAATGCAGTCGGTCAATCCCCAATTTTTGTCGGCGCGTGATTCGTACAGTTGCAGGGCGCTTTGTAGGAGGGGTGTATTTACACTGACGACGTGCATGTTTGTAGTCTGGTATGCTTGCTTGATAAACTGAATGGCTCCGCTGCGGTTAAGGGTACTCAATGCGTTGCCCACTTCAACCAAAACGGCTTCTGTTACCCAGACCTCGCTTGCCGTCCTCAGGCGCGGCAAGAATGCCTTCGCCTGGATGTGGTAATCATCGCGCTGATTAAGCAACGCCTGGACAAAGACAGTATCGAGTAGGAGACGTTCGTTGTTCATTTGGTGTTATCAGGCTTTTGCTTTGGCGTGCCATAGAGATAGTGATCGTGCTCGCTTGCCCAATCGCCCGGCGCTTGAATGGTGCCGGCCAGGGCCTCAAGCACGGCCCAAGCATCGCCTACTGGCAGGGATGGAATGGCGCTCTCAATTTTGATTACATAGTGCGTATTAGGCTCGAGATCGAGCGGTGAATCCGGGCGTAAAACTCGACCATCAAAAAACACTGTCAGAGTCGTTTCCACTTTTTTCCTCCCCTTCTTTGACAACCATTGTGTGCAGAGTAGGGTATGCCAATCAGACGAGCCGTCCCTGTGCGACCATGACCACTCTCCCGCCTACATTGACCTCGATGCTTCCCTCTTTTTCCTGCGCTCGCAATAGCAGCAGCGAGGGACGCATGATCTCATAGCCCTGTTCCACTCGCACATCAATTGCATCCTGTCCAAAATAACGATGCTTGACGAGATAGCCTGCCAGGCAGCCGTTTCCGCTTCCGGTGGCCGGGTCTTCGGGAACGCCGACCTCGTTGACAAATACCCGCACGTTGAGCTGATTCTCCGGGTGATAGGTCTCGGGCGCGACGACGAGAATCGAGCGGGGTAGCTTGCCGCGGGTGAGCTCGACGAACGTGTCCCAATCCGGTTTGGCGCGCTTGACCGCCGAGAGCGTTTTGAGCGGGACAATCAAAAAGGGCACGCCGGTCGAAACGACTTGCATGGGAAAGCGGGCGTCGATCTCATCGGGTGCGATGCGCAGGGTGCGCGCAATGGTATCCAGATCGCATGTTTCACCGAAGGTGGGCGGAATCTGGCGCATCCAGAGGACATC
>JBAVQS010000003.1:0-43081 GCA_049694275.1 Anaerolineae bacterium
CCGGCGCTGGTTCACGATACGGATCAGATTCTCGTACAAGCCCAGGCGCCGGGATACGCGTCGCAATCCATTTCGCGCGGGGGCATCAACGCGAAGGCGCCTTTTGATTTTGTTTTGCAGGCGAACACCCCAACTCCAACGAATACGCTGACCAGTACGCCGACTGCGACAATCGAAGGGACTCCCACGCCGACCCGTACCTGGACGCCGACCAGCACGCCGCCGCCCAATGTGCTCGTCGAGAGCGATTCGCCGCTGATTCAATACGACGGCTGGCGCGGCGCACTGAATGCCAACGCGAACGGCGGCAGCTATCGCATCAGCAACGTCACGGGTAACAAGGCGGTCTATCGCTTTACCGGCACGACGCTTCGCTGGATCACGATGACCGGCCCCGACCAGGGCAAGGCAACCGTGACGATTGGCGCGCACACTTATACCGTCGATCTCTACAGCGCCGCGCCGCAGTGGAACGTGAGCAGGACCTACAGCGGCCTCGGCGCGGGGACGCACACCATCATCATTAAGGTGAGCGGCCTCAAGAATGCGGCCTCGACGGGCGCGAGCGTGGCGGTGGATGCCTTTAGTGTGAACAACGGCGCGCCGGTGCAAGAGAACTCGCCGCTGGTCCAGTATAACACTTGGAGCGGCAAGAGCAGTGCGAGTGCGAGCGGCGGGAGCTATCGCTATAACCGCACGCTCAAATCCTATGCGCAGCTCATCTTTATGGGGACGAGCATCACCTGGCTCACGAACAAAGGGCCGAGCTATGGCAAGGTGGTGGTGACTATCGACGGCGTCAACAAGGGAACGTTCGACCTCTATCGTGCGACGGCGCAGTGGCAGGTTGCGATTCCGTTCACGAACCTGGGGACGGGGACGCACGTGATCAAGATTCTGCCGCAGGGCACCAAGAACGCCGCAGCGACGAGCGCGAACGTGGTGGTGGATGCATTCAAAGGGTCGATCATCCCGTCCTACAGTCTGACGAGCGCATCGCCAGACGCTGGCGCGAGCTGGTTCCAAGCGCTGTGGACGGCGCTCTTCCGCTAGCGCTTGATGGCTAACAAAGAGATGACGACCGAGCCGTGGATGGAGAGCTCGATGGGGCGAAAGGCATCAAAGAGGGCGGAGAGCGCGTCCGGCGTCAGGATATGGTGCGGTAATCCCTTTTCGTACCCCGATTGGGGCACAAAGGTTCCCGGTTCGACCTCGATGGCATCGGGCTCATCATTCAACTGTGCGGGCACGGTGATGAGGATGAGCCCTCCAGGCTTGACCGCGCGTCCAATCTCCCGGGCCGTGGCGCGCACGGTCGCCTGGAGCGCGTGGTGAATGACCTGGGTCGAGAGGATCGCGTGAAATGCGCCATCGGGGAAGGGGAACGGTTGGCGCATATCGGCGCAGACCAGGTCGGCGCATAACGCTTGCTCGTCGAGCCAGCCGCGCGTGAGGGCGAGCCCCGTGGGGGCGTTATCCATCCCGCAGACCGAAAGACCCTGGCGCGCCAAAAGCACGGTGTGCCGGCCGTTGCCGCAGCCGAGGTCGAGGACGCGCGCCCTGGGGTGTTCTTGCAGCCGCTGCGCGAACTGGAGAACAATCGGCGCGGGTTCGTTAAAGAGCCGTCCGGCCTGGGCAAAGATGTCCTCCCACGGTTGGTCGGGAAAAAGCTGGTCTATGACAGTCCTCTATCTCTAACGCTAGTCGTCGCGCTCTTCGGCGAGGGCGGGCAAAAAGACCGTAAAGGTGACGCCGCGCTCGGGGCCGATGTTTTCGACGGTGAGTGTCCCGCCGTGCTGCTGCACGATGCTCTGGCTGATCGCCAGGCCGAGGCCGGTCCCCTCCTCCTTGGTGGTAAAGAACGCCTCAAAGATCGCATCGAGCTGATCGGGGGGGATGATTGGGCCGTCGTTGGTAAAGGCGACGGCCACGCCGCCCCAGTTTTCGTCGATGGTCACGAAGAGGTGACCCTGCTCCCCCATCGCGTCGATGGCATTGAGAATCAGGTTGAGAAAGACCTGGATGATCTGCTCGGGGTCGCAACGGACAACCGGCACGGGATGGAAATCCGTCGTCACCTGAATGTGCGCATGCTGCATGTGCTTTTGGCTCAGGCTCAGGGTATGCTCCACGAGGTCGGTGACGGAAATGGGGTGCATGGCGCTGGGGGCGGGACGGGCAAAACGGAGGGTGCGCTGGGCCACATTGCTCAGCCGCTCGACCTCCTGCCGGATGATCTGCAGGTTCCGGTCGCGCTCGGCGGGCTCAAGCTCGAAATCGATGACCAGGTCGAGGGTCGCCATGACGCCTTGCAAGGGGTTGTTGATCTCGTGAGCCAGGGCGGCGGCCATCCGCCCCAGGGCGGTCAGCTTTTCGGCGCGGACGAGCTGCGCTTCGGCCTGCTTTTGCCGAGTGATATCGCGGATGACCCCCATCGTCCCGATGACCTTGCCGTTCGCACCCTTGAGGGGCGAGGCCGAAACCATGACCGGAAAGAGCTGGCCGTTCTTGCGCCGGTACAGGGTCTCGCTCGCATAGGCATCCTGCGCTATGGCCCGCCGGAACGTGGTCTGACCCACGGTAGGATCGGGATACAGAAAATCGGGCGACGTGCCCAGCACCTCTTGACGGGTATAGCCCAACGCTTTTTCGGCGGCGGGGTTGAACTCGACGATCCGGCGATTGATATTGGCGGCGATGATCATATCGCGCGAGCTGTTGATGAGGTTGCGCGTATACGCCTCGGATTCGCGGAGGGCCTCTTCGGCCTGGCGGAGCCGGGTGACATCGCGGAACAACAGGACGACGCCGGTGATCGCGCCGGCCGCGTCGCGCACGGGAGCAATACTGCTCGAGAGGTACCGGCGCGTGCCATCGGCGGCGACGAGCGCCGTGTCTTCGGGCAGCCCGCGAATCAGGCCGTCCCGGAGCACCGGGCTGATCATGTCGCCCATCTCCGTTCCATCGTTAGCATCGACGAGGTGGAACACGGCGCAGAGGGGTTGGCCGAGCGCATCGGCCTCGCGCCAGCCGGTCAACTGCTCGGCCCTCGGATTAAAGAGGAGGATGCATTGGTCGCCGTCGGTGGTGAGCATGCCGTCCCCGATGCTGTCGAGGGTGAGCGCGAGCTGTTCCTTTTCCCGCGCCAGCGCCGCCTGCATCTGCTTGCGCTCGGTAATGTCGACGATCGAGACGATGACCTTGCCATAGCTCTGTTCATAGCCGGGCATCACGCGCCAATCGAGGAGAATGTCCCGCAGTTCGCCGTCGAGGCGCGGGTTGCGGGTCTCGCTCTGGAAATGGGTTGCGCCGCCGGCAATGGCAAGCATATCCTGCACTTGCCCGGGATCGGCGATGGGCGGAACAAGGGGGGGCAGGTTGTCGAGGAGCTCGGACTTGTCGGCGGCGCGATAAAACTGGAGGCAAGCGCGATTGGCGTCGACGATGCGAATCCCGGAAAAACAGCGGGCCAGTTCCTCCGGATGCGCGGTCAGATACCCGGCCAGGTTGTCCATCCCCTCCCGGGTGAGCGCATCCAGATACTCTTTCGTCAGGATAAATTCCTCTTCGCAGAGCGCCATCGGCGATTCCTCAAACAGCGTGCGGTAGCGGCGCTCGCTCTCGGCCAGTTCCTGCTGCGCCTGTTCGCGTACCTGAAGTTCGCTCTGGGCCGCGTCGAGCAGTCGGGCATTCTCGATGGACAGGGCGGCCTGTTCGGCAAACAGAGAGACAATCTGAATTTCTTCGGCGGTAAACAGCCCCGTTTTTTCTTGATCAATCAAGATCAGTGCACCAATCACCCGATCCTCGACCTTGAGGGGTACGCCGATGAGACGGCGGTAGGGACGATCGGCCAGGTACGGGAAACGGTTTTCCCAGGCCTGATAGTCGGTGATTATCACTAGTTCGCCGGTCTGGACCACACGCCCGGCAAGCCCTTGACCAACTGGCATTTGCCTCCCGACATCCGATTCCGGTGCGTTGAATCCCACCACCGATTCCACACTCAGGCCGTCCAGGGTCAAGAGGAACAGCCCCCCGGAATGTAGGTGGAGCAGCTCGGTCGCACGGGCGATGATCGTCTTGAGCAGGGGCACGAGCTCATGCTGGCCGTTGATCTCGAGCAGGGTCTGATAGAGCACCTCCAGGGCGTGCGCCCGGTGGTCGAGTGCGGCCTCGGCGTCTTGGCGCTCGAGCGCATTGGCGATGGCGCTCCCCAGCACCTGCAACTGCTGAACATCCTCCGGCGTCCAGTGATGTTCGTGCGCGTGCGCGTGGAGCCCGACCGCGCCAAACACTTTTCCCTGTGCGCCGTGAACCGGCATCACCAGGTTCGAGATCGCTCCCTCGCGCCGGACAGCCGCGCGCCATTCGGTGGATTCGACCGGGAGTTCGTCCATCCGGTCGGCGGAGGCGATCTGGTCCTGGAGGAGCAGCCGCCAGGGCCAGTTGAACTGGTCGAGGGGGAGCGTCGGGCGGGTTCGCGCCGTGGTCGCGAGGTCGGACACGCGCCAGTCATGCGTGACGGTCACGGTGCGCCGGTCCGGCGCGACCCGAAAGACAAAGGCGTGGTCCACGCCAATAAACTGCGCCAGCTCTTGTAAGCCGTTTTCAATCGCGGCGTCGATGGCGTCGCCAGTGCTGGCCGCGAGCCGGGCGAGCACCCGGCCCATCAGCTCGCCGAACGCGTCGCGCCGCGCGAGCGCGACCTCGGCCTCCTTTTGCGGGGTGATGACCCGCAGCAGGACCGAGATTCCCTGGGCAATCGGATAGATGCGCACGTCAAACCAATTGGTGTAGGGGGTGGGTGCGAAATAGGTCTCGAACTCGGCCGGCTGGCCGGTGCGCAGGACCTCAAGCGCCCGGTCGTGGAGGATGGATCCGCGCGCCACGGGCCAGGTCTCCAGCACCGGTTGGCCGATGACCGCCGCGCGGTCTACGCCCAGGAAGGCTTGCGCCGCGCGGTTGAGATGGAGCAGGCGCAGGTCCGGGTCGAGAATAAACACGCCATCGGTCATGCGGTCAAAGGTCTGGTAGAGGTCGCCGAGCACGCGCTCGCGCTCGCGGAGCTTGTACTGGGAGCGGGCGAGGCGCAACAGGGTCTCGACGCGCGCCACCAGCTCGCGGGGAGAGATGGGCAGGGCCAGGTAGCCATCGGCGCCGGCTTGCAGTCCGATTGCCTGGCTCTCGGATTCGACGTGATATGCCGAGAGGAGAACGACGAGGGCGTGTTCGAGCGCCGGGTCGGTCTTGATTCGACGACAGATTTCCAGTCCATCGATATCGGGCAGGACCACGTCGAGCAGCGCCAGCGTGGGCCGGTGGTCCTGGGCGGCTTGCAGCCCCTCGCCGCCGGTCGCGGCTTCAAGGACGGTGTATCCGGCATTGCGCAGTACATGGGCGTGTGCGGAACGAATGGCGGCATCGTCGTTGACGAGCAGGATGGATTCGGGCATGTTCAATGTGTTCCTCGATTGACGATTCAATTGGGACTGGAGACCTGGCCGGTGTCGCCATCCACCGTGATGCGCTGGCCGCTTGCCAGCCGCTCGGTTGCGATGCCGGTCCCGAGCACGGCGGGAATGTGATACTCACGGGCGACGATGGAACTGTGACTGAGCGGGCCGCCGACATCGGTGACGACCCCCGCAGCCAGCGCAAAGAGAGGTGTCCAGGCGGGCGTGGTGATGCGGGCGACCAGAATGTCCCCCGGTTGCATTTGTCCAAACTCTTCGGGGCCATGGATCACCCGGGCAGTGCCGGTGACGCGCCCCGGACTGGCGCCAACGCCCTTGATGACCTGCCCGGCCGCCTGATCAGTCCGCGCCGGCAAGGTACGGCTGAAATCAATCTCCAGCAAGCGCGCCCCACTTTTGAGCGGCAGCGCAGCCGGCGGCGTGAGGGCGCGTGCGCGTTCCCAGGCGGCGCGCCGCGCGGCAACGACCGCCGTATGGTCGGCCGGCGCTTGCCCCGCGTTCAGCGCGGCGGCCGCCGCGTGCAGCTCATCGAGCTCCAGCCAAAAGACATCGTCCGCCGCGGCGACTCCGTGCGCGTTCGCCAGGCGCTGCCCGATTTCGCGCAACATGCGGCGGAGGACCGGCCAGCCCAACCCCGTATCGGCGAGGGCATCTTCGCGCAGGGGCGCGAAATCCTGCGCCAGTCGAACCAGCGGCCGCAAGAGTCGTGCCCGGAGGTTGTGCGGCCGCGCCATCAGTTCCCCAGTCGCCTGCTCGCGGGCGGCGCGGGCGGATGTCTGGCGCGCATAGGGACTGGCCGCCTGGCCACCGGCAAAGAACTTGACCGTTTCCAGAATGGGGACCGGGTCGTCGGCAGGCACGGCCTGCGCAAAATCGAGGTTGTAGATGGCATGCCCGAACCGGGCCTGGTGCGCGGCGAGGCGTCGCCAGAATTCGGGCCATGCACCCGCCCCGTCCTGCTGCCGGTACGCCTGGCCGAACTGCGCGCTCGTCATGCCGGTCAGCGCCGCGCACAACTCTGTCTGTTCGCGCACCCACTGCGCCAGGTCATACAGCGACTCTTCGGCCTGAATCGGCGTGCTGTCATAGCCCAGCACAAAAGTCAGCGCCGGCGGTGCGCTACGGCGCTTGAGGAACCGGTACGCGAACACAAAGAACGCCTCACCCAGGTAGGACATGGGCAGGATGCCGCTCTGGACGGAGAGATAGTACTGCGCCGCCTCGGCCATCAGGTCGCGCGCCCCGTCGAGCAGCGCGGTCGCGGGCGTTGCGGTCAGGTCGCGCGCCTGCCACTCGCTCGCGCGGGCGGCGTAGCGGGCGCGTGCCGCCTCCCATCGGGGCCGCGCCGTGCGGAGCAGGGGGAACATGGCGGGAACGGCGAGCAGCATCCGGACGGTCTGCGCGGTGGTGAGGGACAGGTCGAGATAGCCATACCCGTTGATGGTAACAAAGACCGCGCCGGGCCAGGTCATCCCCATGCGCTGGATGAGGTCCGCCAATGTTTTGCCATAGGCCGGCAGTCCGAGCGTGGCAAAGAGGGGCGAAAGGGGATCGGGCAGCAGCTCCAGCACGCTGGCGCGCATATAGCTCCCTCTGGGGTTGGGGACCGGCCACGCGGTCTCGGGCGCGCCGGGCGCGGCGGTGGGTGGTGGGGGCAGGGCGGTAATCGGTCGGGCCTGGAGGATGGCGATGTCGCCCGCGGCGAGCGCCCACTCGATATCCATCGGGCACGCATAGAGCGTCTCGATTTGGAGGCCAAGGCGGACGAGTGCGGTCACCTGCGCCGGGTCGAGCACGGCTCGCGTGCGCCGGTCCGGCGGCGTCGGTTCCTCGCGCGTGCCGTCCGGCGTGCGCACCGTCATCACGTCCTTGATGCCGACCTCTTGCTCGACGATGGCCCCGCTCGCCTTGTCCACTACGAGCGTATCCGGCGTGACCTGCCCGCCGACAATCGCCTCGCCCAGTCCCCAGGCGGCGTTGATCAACGCCTGGTCGCGCGCCCCGGTGATCGGGTTGGCGGTGAACAGGACGCCGGCCGCGTCGGCGGGCACGAGCTCCTGGACGACGACCGCCAGGCTCACCTCTGCGGGCGCGATGCCCTGGCGCGCCCGGTAGCCTATCGCCCGCGCGGTCCAGAGCGAAGCCCAACAGCGTTGGACCGCCGCCAGGACCCGCGTTTCGCCGTGCACGTTGAGATACGTCTCTTGCTGGCCGGCGAACGACATCCCGGGCAGGTCTTCGGCGGTGGCGGAGGAGCGGATCGCGACGGGCAGGTCTCCTCCGCCCAGTTCGGCGTACGCCTGGCGAATCGCCGCCGCCACCTCTTCCGGCATCGCGTGCTGTGCAAAGAGCTCGCCGATTCGGCTTGCGGCCGCGTCCAGCGTGGCGGGCCGGTCGGGCGCGACCGATGCGACGGCGTCCAGAATCTGCGGCTGCATGTTATTCGCCGTCACAAAGCGGCGATAGGCCGCCGTCGTAATGTGAAACCCCGGCGGCACCGGCAGGCCCGCGGCCGCCAGGCGCGCCAGCGACGCGCCCTTGCCGCCGACCTGCGCCAGGCCGGCGGCGGCGTCCCCGAGGGTCAAGATGAAATCAGAGAGGCGTGTCACCCTGAAACCATTTTTTACTTGAGCACAAAGATATTCTTTTGGGCGCAGATCTCGTCAAGGATCTTGGGCCAGACGCTGACCGTGACCTCGCCCAGGTGCGCTTTGCGGAGCAGGAGCATTTGCGTGCGCGATTGCCCGATGCCGCCGCCGATGCTCAGCGGAATCGTGTGATTGACGATCCCCTGATGATACGGATAGCTTAACAGGTCAAGCTGCCCTGTCAACTCGAGCTGCTTGACCAGCGTTTCGGCATTGACGCGGATGCCCATCGAGGTGAGCTCGTGGCGCCGTCGCGTGACGGGATTCCACACCAGGATATCGCCGTTCAGCCCATGCATCGGCCGGCCATCCTCCGAGACGGTCTCGGTGACCCAGTCATCATAGTCCGCGGCGCGCATCTCGTGCGGGTAGCCGTCCTTGAGCGTGTGCCCGATGCCGATGATAAAGACTGCCGGGTATTCCTGGAGGACGAGCGTCTCGCGCTGCTTGCGGGGACGGTCCGGGAACATGTCGAGGAGGTCCTCGGCGTGCATAAAGGTCAGTTCATCCGGCAGGTTGGGATACCGGTCGCTCTTGAGCCGGGGGAACTCGGCCTGGATAAAGGTCTCGGCCCCCTTGATGACCTTCCAGATTTTCCCGACGACCTCTTTGAGGAACGCAAGGTTGCGCTGTTCGGGCGTCATCACGCGCTCCCAGTCCCACTGATCGACATAGCAACTGTGATCGTGGTCCAGGAAATAATCCTTGCGCACCGCGCGCATGTCGGTGCACAGCCCTTCGCCCACCGCCATGCCAAACTGCTTGAGCGCGGTTCGCTTCCACTTGGTCGCCGCCTGCACGACCTGCGCGTCGATGGGGTGCTGGTTGTGGTCGTTCGAGATGTGGAATGGAATCGGCGTGCGCGAGCCGTCGCGATCGAGCATGTCGTTGACGCCGCTCTCGCGGTCCACGATCAAGGGGACCGTGACCATCATCAGGTTGAGCTCTTTGCACAGGTGCTCCTCGATATAGTTCTTGACCGCAAAGATGGCCCGCTGTGTCTCCTTCCGGTCGAGCAGTGAGACATAGTCGCCGGGCAGGACCTTGGCGAGCTCGTCATAGTTCCCGATGCCGGGGCCGGCGAGATCCGCTTTTTTATCGGCTAGCATGATTGTATATCCTCCTCATTGAGAATGCAATCGGGTTTTAAACCGACGCTGTTCAAATTCTACTTTTGCATGGAGCGGGTTTTGGTCACAAATGCGTATCCCTTTGGTCAAAAAAAAGGGCGGCCCGAACAGACCCGAAGGGTTTCCAAAACCCTTCGGGTCTGTTGCGATTCAAAAGATTTTGGAGTAAAATGCGAATCAGTTCGCACGGTTGGATGTTTGCAATCTCCTTATTCTTGCCCCCAGGAGGCGCAATGAAGAAATTCGTCGCACTCGCATTTGTGCTCGCCGTTCTTTTTCTCGCGGCCGGTCAGCTTCCCGCGCCGGTTGCGGCCGCAGGCCCCGTGGTCTGCAGCGCCAATCCCTCCGTCGCCGAGTTGGGAACCCGGGTCTCGGTTGTCTGCTCCGGGTTTGACCGCGACGTGATCGTCAATACCTATGTCGTCGACCCGACCGGGTTCGTCGAAATCGGCGCCGATAATTATACCGCCTGCTTTATCAATAGCCAGGGACAGAGCGGCAAGAGTGGCAAGGCCAACGAAACCGGCACAGCCAGCTTTAGTTGGTACACCCAGAACGGCGTCAACACTTGTCCGACAAGGGACTATGCCGGTTACGCCAACCAGATTGGCAGCTATACGGTCGTGGTGCAGCAACTGGATGGCCGCGGTGGGATTGCTGCCAAGGGCACGGTCCAGGTGCTGCTGACGGCGACGCCTGAGGCGCTCTCGGGCGCGCTCATCGCCCCTGTGGAGCCCAGCGTCAAGGTTCCCGGCTCGCTCACCTTTATCGGCTCGGGCTTTGTCCCCGGCGAAGCGGTGAATCTCTGGCTCACCCGCCCGGCTGCGTGCTCTGGCATGGGTGTGGGTTACTGGAGCGCGATGAGCGCTTTTTCCCCATCGGAATCTTGGGGCGATGTCGGCGGCGCCAATGGCCCGGCGACGGTCAAGGCGGACCCGGCTGGCAATATCTCGGCCACCATGGACTTTGTCGAGAACCAGGAGAACGAAATGCCCTGCCTTGGGACCTGGGCGCTGACCGCCCGTGCGCTCAAGAGCGGGCGCGGCGACATGACCACGTTTGAGGTGGTGGGGACTGGCCCGCTGAACAATGCCACCGTCTGGACGGAGGAGAGTTCCGTCCCCTCCATCGGGCAAACGTATGCGTATACCACCAGCCCCTTGTACGGCGTCGGTGTTCATGTGCACGGCAGTGGGTTCCCCGCCGGCGCGCATGTCAACTGCTGGTTCACCCGCCCCGACGGGACGGCTTATTCCGGCTATAGTGAGCCGGGCTTTAACACGACTAGCACCGTGGTGGACGCGAGCGGCGCCTTTAGTGTGGTGACCCTCACGTACACCTCGGAGATTGGCTGGCAGGCTGAACAGCCGGGGACGTGGTTCGTCACCTGCGCCACCCCTGACGGCAAGTATTCGGGCACGGCGCATTTTGACGTCGTCGCCCTGATGGACCCGTAGGTCCATCGCCCACATCAAGATTCAAAAGAGAAAATCGTCCGGTCCCGCGACCGGGCGATTTTTATTGCGCGGCGAGGTATGGAACCCGGGAAATGCGACAAGCGCGCAGCGATACAAGCCGTGATACAATAAGCAAAAGAGCGCAAGCAACCCTATCGCCCCGCGGAGAATCAGCATGCACATTCAGAAAATTTTACAATCGCACTCTACCACATTTAGTTTCGAGTTCTTTCCGCCCCGCACGCCGGAAATGGCGCAGGAGCTACGCGAGACGATTGAAAGTCTATCGCCACTGCAACCCTCCTTTGTCAGCGTGACGTACGGCGCGGGGGGATCGACCCGCCAGTTGACGCACGAGTTGGTGACCCGGATTCAAAAAGAGACGGACCTGACAGTCGTTTGTCACCTGACTTGCTCGGGGACCAATGTGAGCGAACTCGACGCCATTCTGGAAAAATATATTTCGAGCGGCATCGAAAACATCATGGCTCTGCGCGGTGATCCCCCGCGCGGGGGTGTGGCGGTGGAACCGGTCGCCGATGGATTCAAGAACGCCGCTGAATTGGTGGCGCATCTCAAGAAACGCTTTCCCCATGTCGGCGTGGGGGTCGCAGGTTTTCCGGAGGGGCACCCGGAAACGCCCAATCGCTTGAAGGAGATGGATTACCTCAAAGCCAAAGTGGATGCCGGGGCGGATTTTATCTGCACGCAGCTCTTTTTCGACAACCACTGCTTTTATGATTTTTGTGATCGCTGCACGATCGCGGGCATCCGCGTTCCGATCCTGGCCGGCGTGATGCCGATCACCAGCCGGAAATCGATGCAGCGCATGGCGGAGTTGTCGGGGGGCACGGTTTTTCCGGCGAAACTATTGCGCGCCATGATGCGCGCCGAGAATGACGATTACGCTGAAAAGGTGGGCATTCACTGGGCCACCGCCCAGGTGCTCGACCTGCTGGATAGCGACGTCAAAGGGATTCACTTTTATACCCTCAATCGCTCCAAGGCGGCGCTGCACATTTATGAATGGCTGGGTGTGAGCTCTTCGCAGGGCCTGGGACAGCGCAATCTGGAGTAAACTGCGGTTAGCCCTTGTCGGCCCTGGCTCGAAGGAAAGAGATAAGCGACAGCAAGAAAACCCGGAATGGGACGGGCGCAAGCTCAATCTCGGTAAAGCCGGCGGCCTGTACCTCCGGAAGCAATTCTTGGAGATGGTGTTGCATGAATCCGCCAAAAAAGGTATTGGCGAGGGCCCGCTGGATGGGATTGGCTGGCGGGGTCAGGTCCACCACGAGCAAGCATCCCCGCGGCTTGAGCACGCGCTGAATTTCCTGAATCCCTTTATGCCGCACCCCTTCCGACATGTGAAAGATCATGAAACTGCACAGGACCGCATCGAACTGGTTTGCCGGGAACGGAATCGCGTCGATGCTGCCCAACTGGAACGTAATCTCGGCGCCGGCCTGAGCCGCTTTTTTCTGGCTGAGCTCGATCATCTGCGGAATCATATCGATGCCATAAACCTTCCCGGTGGGGCCGACCCTTTGGCTGGCGGCGAGCGATAGGGTGCCGGTGCCGCACCCCACTTCAAGCACCTGGTTCCCGGGCTCGATTTGCGCCAGGTTCACGGTCAACTCGCGCAGAATGGGCTCTCTCCCTCCGGTCATCCGCTGCATGTACGCATCATAGGACCCGGCCATCTGCGCCATCTGGCTGCGCATGATTTCGTCTTGATTGGACATGGGCGCCTCCTTTTGTGCGCATTCTATAGTCCCTGACCCGTTTTGGCAATTACGCGCAAAATTACACGATAGTCGCTAGTACTCCGTCACACTGATCCTGCACAGTTGTCATTCCGAGCGTAGCGAGGAATCTCGCTAGCGCAAAGAAGATGTCTCGCTTCGCTCGGCATGACAAAATTATTGTGACAGACTACTAGCCCGTTGACAGACGACACAGCGCCCCGCAAGCATCTTGCGGGGCGCTGCTATTACACGCAGGGTAAAACGTCGCGTGAAGATGAGAGGGTTCGCTCGCGACGGCTACCGCACGGGCACCGATCTCTCTGGATTGGTAAAAATCCAGCGTCCGTCGGCGTAGGCGAATCCGCGGAAGTAGACGTCGCCGCGCGAGCCAAAATAACACTCGATCGTATAGGGTCCCGATCCGCCGGGCCACCAGTTATAGTTCGGGCCCTGCGAGATCAGGTACTGGACATTGGGACGCGTCACCCCATCCCAACCGAGGAACGTATTTTGCACGTGCACCGCGTGGTCGATGGCGTATGTCACATTGTTCGGCCGCCCGGTTCTGAACAGGGCCGGCCAAGCGCTCATGGTAATCGTCGGCGTGGTCGAGAAACCATTTGCAATGGTTTCGTTCCCGGCCGCGTCCACCGAACGAGCCTGGACGTAATCGCCGTCGACCAGATCGGCCTTGAAGGTGAACGAGTAGGCCTGCGTGGCGCTCGCCGAGACATTGGTCCAGCAGTCATCACAGCCATAGCCACCCCCACGCCAGACCTGGTCAAAGAGGGCGAGCGGCTTGTTGGCAGGACCCAGGCCCGAGATCTTGTTGTTGACGAGGTCGATGGTTGCAGTGAGTTTGACAACGGTCGCATTGAGCGCTGTGCCGCCGACCGGGGTGACCGTGACCCGGTCATTCGTCGCCAGCAGTACCGGCGCGCCCGCCTTGGCGAGGATCTGTTCCCATCGTCCGCCATAGGCATAGCCCGTGCCCGTGTATTTGCTGACTCCGGCCGATGACTTGACGACGATCTTGACCGTGCCGTTATAATTCATGTGGAACCCGCCGCCCAGAAAAGGCCCTCCGGTATACATTTCGATGTAGGGCGCTTGATCGTACACGTGAAGCTCGAATCCGGTCCCGACGACATAGTTCGCGTCCGAGGTATCGCCTCCGACAAAATCCTTGCCCAAGTTGACGCTGTACAGGCCGGTCCCCGGCGTCGTAATGGTCTGGCAGGCATTATCCCAGTTTCCGGTCGTGCGGTTGTAATGATGGCCCGAGATGGTGACGGGCTGACTGGCCGGGGCGCTCCCGGTGATGAGATTGGTCGTCGGGTTGATATAGCTGGTGAGGTTGGTGATCGGGATCGTCGCCAGGTTGGATGCCCCTTCGTCCAAATATACGGTATCGCCCAACAGGACATCGGACTGCTTAAAGTTAAAGCCAAAACCGGCGTCCGGGGTATTGGCCGTGATCGAGAAGGTCTCTTTCACGGTCGCGCCGGTCTTGAGGGTGACCGTTACCGTGTCCCCTGCCAGGATGGCATTGCCCTGTCCGCCATTGTTGTCCGGGTTGAGTTCAAGGCGCACCCAGGGGGCGTGCCGCCAGACCACCGAGCTCCAATCAATGGGCTCATCCTGCTGAACGCTGAGGACATCCGCTTCCACCCGGCTGTTCACATCCATGACGCCGCTGAAATTCGCATCATAGGCGCCGGTGGTGACATCCGACGAGACCTCTACCATATTTTCAGGATAGCCGCAGTTCCCGGGGCCCTGGTCGCGCAGGTTGACGCGAACATTGCGATCCGGCGCGACGAATCCGGTCACATGGTCGGCTCCATAGTCAAAGTCGATCGAAATGTTATCCGCCGTGACGGTCGCCAGGTCGGCGCCGCCCACGGTCAGCTCGACATAGTCGGTGGCGACGATATCGCCATTGAGCAGGCCCCTAAAGTTGGCGAAAAAGAACCCGGTCGAATCGCTGGTCGTCGTCACGGTTTCGCGCACCGTGCCGCCCGAGTTTTTGAGGACGACCTGCACGCTGGCGCTGGACGACACGTTGTAATGTCCCTGGACAAAATCCCATGTTTCGTGGATCTGGATGTTCGTCCAGGCGGCGGCGGCCGGGGCCTTGACACGCGGGGTTTGGATGCGCGGCGCGGCGCTGCGCGCCCGGCCCAGTGCGCGGTTGAAATCGGCCCGCGCGGCCTGCACGCTGGCGTTGCTCGCGGGGACCAGGCGGCCGGTCTGGGGGAGCTTGTCGAGCAGCATCGCCGCCGTCAAGTCCATGCCCTGAACCTGCACGGCATTGGCGGGCAGGTTCAGTTGGTAACTGGCGATGTGCCCTTGCTTTTTCAGGTTGTTGAGCACCGGCAGCAACTGCATCGCCTGGGTGTAGGCGCCCTGCATAAAGGCGGAGGAGACCGCCTCGGTGCGTAGTGTGGTGGATACCTGCGGGGATGCGAGCACCATCAGCATCGCCCCGGACGCCGGCGGCTCGGCCGCCGCGGTGGGGCTGGCGCTCAACACGATCGCCGCCGCAAGGATGAGTAGAATCAGAATGCGTTTCATGAAGACCTCCTTCGGTCTCTATCAGTCTTGGGGAGTCTATCCCGGTTTGTGTGGAACGTTTGCTTTGAAAGTCACCTCCATGGATCTCTCAATTCCTGGGAATTTATCGCGCTAGAGTGAGGGACCGCGGATGAAGGCATCCGCAGGGAGATGGCCGTATACCGAATCGTGTGTCATGGCATAGGGACGCACAGCCGTGCGTTCCTACCTCGCGCATGGAGAGAGTCCCGGAAAAAAACAAAAAGACCGACTTGTGTACAAGTCGGTCATCAACTTTTATTACGCCACGCGATCCGCGGCTTTAGGTTCGAAATATTGCGGTCATATCGCTATGCCTGAAGAGAGTATAGCGTAAATGGCAGTGGTTGTCAAAGAAGGCTTGCAATCAACGAAACGCGCAGCGCGGGGTTGCAGCGGCCGGCCGCTTCCATGCCGAGGAGGACGCCGCCGACGACCGGCGGCGCGGTCAGGCGGACAAAGCGGGCGCGAGGGGCGACGGCGTGCACGGTGACCTGGAGCGGCTCGGTCAACAGTGGCCCGCCCTCAAAGAGGCTGCCCGCGAGCACGATCTCGAAATCGTCCGCTTCCAGTTCGAGCTGCCGGATCACGCCGACGGCGAGGTTTCCTAACTCGCGGCCGGCCCATTCGATAATTGTGCGCGCTACGGCATCCCCCTGCGCGGCGACCTGAAAGACGATTGGCGCGGCCTCGGCGTCGTACGAATACTGCCCCTCGCACACCCCTTCGAGGAATTGCTCGACCTCCGTCGCGCCGGCGAGCGCGAGAAAGGCTGGCGTGAGCGCGGTCGCCGGCCCGCGCCGGCTCCACGCCCGCGAGATATGGCGAATCGCCTCCGCGACCACCGTTCCCGCGCCCGCGGCCTCGCCCATCGTATCTCCTTCGCCGGTCATGCGCCCGATGCGTCCCTGGCGGTCCCGGCCGTAGCAATTACAGCCGGTCCCCGCGCTCAGCGCCACGCCCCAGCCCTCCGACGCGCCGGCGATGAGCCCGAGCACGCCGTCGTTCACCGCCTCGACCGGCGCGGTGAGGCCGAGCGTGCGAATCGCGGCGAGAGTCCGCTCGCGTTCCGAGGCCCAATCGTATCCCGCCACGCCGAACCCGGCCCCCGCGATCTGGTCGCGCGAGATGCCCGTCCGGGCGAGCGCCTCCGCGGTCGCCGCGCCGAGCACCGCTTCCAATCCCTCCCAGCCGACCATCTCGTGATTGCCGGGCCCCGCATGTCCCAGCCCCCTCGCATGCCCGTGCTCATCGGCGACGAGCGCGTGCGTCTTGGTCCCGCCGACATCAACTCCTAAAAAATAGGTCATTTGAACTGCGGTAACCACTGCTTGTTCGTTTCGAGCAGGTCGTCGAGAACCTTTTGCGCCTGGTCGGGCTTGGGGCCGATGGGGTTGGCGATGAGCGCCTGGTAGGCGGCGTTGCGGTCGCCATGCACCGCGGCCTCGACCGTGAGGAGCTCGTAGGACTTGACCTGCGCGAGCAGGCCAAAGGCAACAGGCGGCAGCGGCTCGGCGGGGAGTGCGGTGACGCCGGCCCGATCCACGCGGCAGGGAATTTCGAGCACCCAGTCTTTCGGCCAGCCCGGCACAGCGCCATTGTGTCGCACATTCGCCACGTGCGTCTCGCCGAGATTGTTATAGTGCGCGTTCAAGAGCTGCGTCGCGACCGTCGAATAGTACGCCCCACCGCGCTGCATGAGCCCTTCCGGCGGCTCGCTGCGCTGCGGGTCGGCGTATTCGCGCAGCAGCCCCTCTTCGATAGCCATCACCTGCTCGGCGCGCGAGGGCGGCCACTGGTCCTGTTCTGCCAGCTTGTGTCCGGTATAATAGAAATACTGCAAATAGTAATTCGGAATCATTCGCAGGGATTCGATCAACTGCGGGTCCCAGTCGGGGTGCGCCTGGCTCTTGAGCTGTTTCACAAACCCTTCGAGAATGTCGGGGAACACGTCCTCGCCGTCCACGGTAAAGCCGTAATGCCAGGTGAGGTGGTTCAGCCCCAGCGTTTTCAGCTCGGCGCGCTCGGGCGCGATCTCGACGCCCATTTTTTCCCGGACCGTTTTGAGCATCAGCATTTTCGTGTTGAGAGCGACATTGCAGACGCCGACGGAGGGGACCTCGGGCGCATAGCGCTGGAGCGCTTCGGTGACGAGGCCGGAGGGGTTGGTAAAGTTGGCGAGGAGCGCGCCGGGCGCGAGCTCGCGCATATCGTTTGCAATATCGAGAATGACCGGGATGGTGCGGAGCGCTTTGGCCATTCCGCCCACGCCGGTGGTCTCTTGCCCGATCAGCCCATGCCGCTTGCCCAGGTATTCGTCGCCGCGCCGCGCCGGCATCATGCCGACGCGTAGTTGGGTCGTCACGTAAGACGCCCCCTGGATCGCGGCGCGCCGGTCCTGCGTCAGCACTACCTTGAAGGGCGCGCCCCGCGCCTCGACCATCCGTTGGGCAAACTTGCCGACGATCTCGAGCCGCTGCGGGTCTACATCCACCAGCCACAGCTCGGTCATGGGAAAGCTCGCCAGCCGCGACAGAAACCCGTTCACCAGTTCCGGGGTATAAGTCGATCCGCCCCCGATCACCGCAACCTTCATGTTATTCTCCTGAAACGAATGTTATTGACTCACCTTACGTATGTCATTTCGAACGTAGTGAGAAATCTCGCCGCCAAGAACCGAGATTTCTCGCAAAAACGGCTCGAAATGACAACTACTGCGTAAGGTGAATTATTGAAATCCTGCGCAGGGCGAGCCGCCGGTTCGCCCTACTTTAATCACAACCACACGACTGCCGGAGCATGAGCTCGGTCGGCAGCACAATCATCGGCTCGGGCGTCTGGCCGTGAATGAGGCGTACCAGTTGCCTGACCGCCTGGTGTGCGACCTGTTCGGTCGGCGCGCGGACCGTCGTCAGCGGCGGAGTCATGTAGGCAGACAGACGCTGATCGTCGAATCCCGCGACCGATACGTCGGCGGGGACCACGCGCCCGGCCTCGCGCAGCGCCGCGAGTGCGCCCACGGCGGTTTCATCCGTCGAGGCAAAGACGGCGTCGAATGGGTACTGCTCCGAGAGCAACCGGCGGACCGCGGTATAGGCCACGTTCCGGTCAAAATCGCCCACGATGACCAGCCGGGGGTCAAAGGCCAGATCGTGTTGTTCCAGCGCCTCGCGATAGCCCGCCTGGCGCCGCTGTGAATCCTCATTCTCCGCCGGGCCGCTGATAAACACGATGCGCCGGCGGTGGTGCGCCTGGACCAGGTGCGTGACGACATGACACGCCGCCGCGTTGTTCTCGACCGTCACGCAGGGGATGGCGATCCCTTCTGGCGGGGCCTGGTGGAGCAGGACCACCGGCAGGCCGGATTCGTAACAGGCGGTGAGGCCGGCCGGGCTGAGGGTGTGTGCGAATACCAGCAGCCCATCGGTGTTGTGCGCGCCAAGCGACGGGGGGAGTTGGTCCTGCGCGCCGCGTCCGCCGGTCGTCGTAATGAGGAGGTGAAATCCCGCCGCGCGCACCGCGGCTTCGACGCCGGTGAGGAGTGGAATAAAGAAATCGTTGTTGAGCTGGGAGAGGAGCAGGCCCAGGGTATTGGTCCGGCGGGTGGCGAGGCTGCGCGCCGCTTCGCGGGGCGTATAGCGGAGCTCGTGCATCGCCGCCTGAACACGGAAAGCGGTCGCCGCATCCACCGGCGCCGTCCGGTTAATCACACGGCTGACGGTGGCAATCGACACACCCGAGCGATGGGCGACATCGGCAATCGTCGGGTGCGAGTTCGTTCTCGCTTGACGCATACGGACCTCGGCAGGAGGAGTATCCGGCGCGGTAGCAACGGCCTGGTATGCCGTCTTGCGCGGTACTGACGTCTCGCATGGCACGCTGTCTCGCGCGGAATAGCCCCTCGAAACAGGGGAAAATATGCTACTGTAAACGCTTACTGAAAGCGTTTACAGTGTAGCATGGAGAGCAGGGAACTGTCAAGCTTTTCAGGGTGTGATCTCGTAGCGGGTGGTGATATCGGCGCTCTTTTCGAGCATCCCTTCGACCGTGCAGTATTTGCTCCGCGAGAGCGCGATGGCGCGCTCGACCGATTCGGACTTGACCTTGCCCTTGAGGTGATAGACGACCTCGATGTGGGTAAAGATGCGCGGTTCCTGTTCACGGCGCACGCCGCGCGTCTCGACCTCCAGCCCTTCCAGGGGCTCGCGCATCTTGGTCAGAATCGATACCACATCCATCGCCGTGCAGCCGGCGAGCGCGGTCATGACGAGCTCGACCGGCGTCGGGCCGTGACTCGTCTTGCCCTCCGCCGCGCTGTCCATCGTGACGTGCTGTCCGGTTGCCGTGGTCGCGTCGAACGTCATCGCGTTCCGCCAGGTGACCTGCGAAAATTGCTTCATGGAGGCTCCTTGCTATTCGGTCGCCGGCTCGGCCGCGAGCGGCTGCCGGTACTCGATGATGCTCAGAATCAGGGTGAGGGTGATAATGATGGCCGACAGGACACACCATGGGCAGATCTCGTGGATGACATAGAGCTCGATATAGGTGAGATAGCCGGAAAAGGCCACGCCGATGGCGGCGACCAGAAAGCGGGCATACCGCGCATAATCGCCATAGAGGTCACGCAGGATGGCAAAGCCGAATGCGAGCAGGCTCAGGTAGGTCAGCCCGCCCAGCAGCGCCACCGGGATGCCCAACAACTCGGACCAGCGGCTGGTGTTGACCACTTCACAATCGCCCACGCCCAGGCAGACCGCGTTCCACCAGCCCCAGTGCACGGTCAATAGATAGGCGGACACCGCCGTGCCGAGCACCGCCAGGCCAATGAGAATCGGATTGAGATATTTCATGTTACTCCATCTGTGGGCAGGGCGCCCCCTGCCCCTACTGCAAGCTGTCGATGAGCCGGGTCATCTGGCTCGCCGAGAGCGCGCCTTCATATTTTTGTCCGTTGATAAAAAAGGTCGGCGTCGCCTGGACCCCGAGCCCGAGCCCCTGGGTCTTTTCCTGCTGGATGGCGGTCTGGTACTTGTCGCTGTCAAAGCAGGTATTGAACGCGGTCGCGTCCAGCGTGAGGCGCGCGGCAAACTCTTTGAGGTGCGCCCGGGAGAACGCGCCCTGGTTTTCACCGGCCTGGTTATCGAACACCAGCCAGGTGTACTCCCAGAACTTGTTCTGCTCGCCGGCGCAGTTGGCCGCTTCCGCCGCCCAGGTGGATTCCGGTCCAATGCTCGCAAAGTGATGATAAACCACTTTGGCCTTGCCTGTGTCGATATACTGCGGAGCGATCTGACGTAACACGACGTCAGCACGACCACAGTACGGTCACTGGAAATCCGACCACACGTCGATGGTCGCCTTGGCCGTCGTTTTCCCCCAGGTGCGTCCAGCGACGGCGCTTGGCGTCGGCGCGCTGGGGGACGGCTGCATCACGCTGATGCTGACGACGAGGGCGACCAGCAGCACGGCCACCACTCCGCCGGCAATGAGTAACGGAGTCATGTCCCGCCGTGGCGCCGGCCGGCTCTTGCGTTGCCTGACCGTTTGTTTTGTCATGTTCTGTCCCTCTCTATGGGTTTATTATATGGATGCAGGCGTAATTCGCGAAACAGCGAATCCCCCGCGCCGGCTCCCTCTGGTTATAGCACAATTGTCGATTTTGTGAAAAAAAGCGCAAGGGCCGGCGCGCCGCATGTCATGGTTGCGAGAGGACACCCGCCACTTGGTTTTCCCCGGTTTCCGTATATAATCGAGGGATAGGTGATATGGAATGAAGATACTGCTCGTCTCTCCCGAATCGCGCCTCTGGAATGAGCGCGCTCACATCCACAACGGCCTCGGCTATCTCGCCGGCGCCCTGCTCCATGCCGGCTATGCCGTCGATATCTTCGACGGGGCGGTCGAAACCGAATCGCTGGACCAGCGGCTCACGCGCGAGCTGTTCGACATCGTCGGCGTCTCTGCCCCAACCCCGCTTATTCATGAGGCGTGGGAGGATGCGCGAATTGCCAAGGCGCACGGCGCGGTGACGATTCTCGGCGGCCCGCATCTCACGCTCATGCCAGAGGAATCGACCGGCCACCCCGAGGTGGATTTTGTCGCCCGCGGCGAGGCCGAAGAGACGATTGTCGAGTTCGTCCGGACCGTCGAGACGTATGGCGTGCAGGCCAAAGCCCGCTTTCGCTCGATTCAGGGGCTCTCCTTTCGCGACGACGCCGGCAATATCATGCACAACCCGCCGCGCCCGCTCGCGCAGGACCTGGACGCGATCCCCTTTCCGGCCTACCACCTCTTCAAGATCGAGCGCTATACCAACCTGCAGCCGCTGACGGATGGGCTCGACCCGCACGCGCGCTCGTACACCATCCTTACCTCGCGCGGCTGCCCGTACCAGTGCACCTACTGCAGCAAGCCGATCACCGGCAACACCTGGCGCGCCCGTTCGGTTGAGAACGTCGTCAAGGAATGGCGGATGCTCGTGGACGAGCTGCACGCCAAAGAGATCGGGGTGACCGACGACATCTGGAACCTGGATTTAAAGCGGGCCAAGGAATTGTGCTGCGCGCTGATCGCTGAGGGGCTGAACAAGGTCCCGTGGGTGACGATTCACGGCATGAAGGTCAATCACGCGGACGCCGAGCTGTTCCAGTTAATGAAACAGGCGGGGTGCCGGCGCGTCGGCTTTGGCGTCGAGAGCGGCGACGAGTTCATTCTGAAACGCGTCGTCAAAAAATCCCAGACGTATGACCAGGTGCGCGCCGCGTTCAAGAACGCCCGCGCCGCCGGGCTCCAGACGATGGGCTTTTTCATCTTTGGGATGCCGTACGAGACCGAAGAGACGATGGAAAAGACCATCCAGCTCGCGCTCGAGCTCGACCCGGACCTGGCGAATTTCATGATCGCCTCGCCGTATCCCGGCACCCAGATGTGGGACCTGCTCCAACGGGAGGGGCGTATCTATGCGCAGGACTGGAGCGAGCTGGCGATTCATTCCGACCACGCCCATTTCGAGATCGGCGACCTGAAACCCGAGCTCGTTGAAAAGAAATGGCACGAAGCCTATCGCCGCTTTTACTTTAGGCCCCGGCGGCTCGCCCAGCGCGCCCTCCAGGCGGACACCTGGCGCAATTTCATCCCCCGCCTCCGCGACGCCGTCCGGTTCTTTTCCGCCTGAACAAACTGCCGGTTACTGTGGCGTTTCGCGCGTGTAAATCGTCACCGTCGCCGACATTCCCGGGACGAGCCGCGTCCCGGCATAGTCAAATACGACTTTGACCGGGACCTTTTGGGTGCTGTCGCTGGAGCTCGTGAGACTGATGCTCGGGGCGAGCACATTCGTCGTCGCCGACCCAATGTCCACGACCTTGCCGCGGAAGGTGCGATTGACATCGCCGATTCCCACGTCGGCGGTCTGCCCGATGCGGACCTCGTTGACCCGCGATTCGTCGACGTTCACCACGACCCAGAGCTGATTCAAATCCACGATGCTCGCAATCGACTGCCCGGCCGCAATCGTTTCGCCGACGCTGACATTCCGCACGGCGAGGGTGCCGCTCATCGGGCTGGTCACGTACGCGAGCAGGCGCGCGCCGGAAGGCGCCGCGGAAATGACCTGAATCGTCGCGAGCACGTCGTCCTTTTTCACGCTGGCCCCCTGGTC
This sequence comes from Anaerolineae bacterium, assembly GCA_049694275.1. Classification (GTDB taxonomy): domain Bacteria; phylum Chloroflexota; class Anaerolineae; order UBA4142; family SHND01; genus JBAVQS01. Next base: position 22,713 of record JBAVQS010000003.1, read on the forward strand.
GGCGAGGAGATCATGAATCTGCCCGGAGGCAGGGGCCGCGACGCGGACGAAAGAGCCGGTGACGCTGGCATCGTTCGAGTTAAAGAAACTGTAGGAGGGTTGGTACCAAAAGAAATAGCCCGCCACTCCGAGCGCTGCCAGGACGACGATTAAAGCGATAAACAAGACTGGACGAAATTTACGCATGGTATCCTCGACTTTGAATTTTGAGCGCAGCAAGCGTTACAGGAACGCGGTCTACACCTTGACTTGATTGGGGGCTGCCTCGTAGAGGACAGCCTCATAAGGGACCGCGTCATGCGTGGCCCCCCCTCGGAACTGGCTGTTGTACAGATCGGCATAAAAGCCGTTTTGTGCGAGCAGTCCGGCATGTGTGCCCTGCTCGATGATTGCGCCGTGATTCATCACCAGGATGAGATCGGCGTTGCGGATCGTCGAGAGGCGGTGCGCAATCACAAAACTCGTTCGGCCCTTCATTAACTGGCTCATCGCATCTTGAATCAAAAGCTCGGTGCGGGTATCGACGCTGCTGGTCGCCTCGTCCAGAATCAGGATCTCCGGATCGGCCAGGAACGCGCGGGCGATGGTCAGCAACTGCTTTTGCCCCTGCGAGATATTGGAGGCCTCCTCGTTGAGAACGGTATGGTAGCCTTCCGGCAGCGTCCGGATAAAGTGATCGGCATAGGCCGCTTTTGACGCTTTTATGATTTGTTCCTCGGTGGCATCTTCCCGGCCATAGGCAATATTTTCGCGGAGGGTGCCGTGGAAAAGCCAGGTATCCTGCAGGACCATGCCGAACATGCAGCGTAAATCGCCGCGCTTGAGCTCCGTGATATCGACGCCGTCCACCAAAATCTTGCCGCCGTTGACTTCGTAAAAGCGCATTAGCAGATTGACGAGCGTGGTCTTGCCGGCGCCGGTCGGCCCCACAATCGCGATCATCTGGCCCGGCTTGGCCTCGATACTCAGGTCCTCCATCAGAATTTTATCCGGGCTGTAACCGAAATGGACATGCTGGAACTGGACGTGCCCCTGGGGGACTGTAATCACCGCCGACTCGGCGACCTCAAGCGTCTGTTCCTGTTCATCCAACAGTTCAAAGACCCGCTCCGCCGAGGCGATGGCGGATTGGATGACGTTGGCAATGTTCGCCAGTTGCGTGATAGGCTGGGTAAACTGGTTGGCATATTGAATGAATGCCTGGACGTCCCCCAGCGAAATCCCATTCTGCGTCACCATGACGCCGCCCACCACCGCCACCAGGACATAGCCCAGATTCCCGACAAAGCGCATCAGCGGCATGATGATGCCGGAAACGAATTGCGCTCGCCATCCGGCCTCGCGGAGCTTGTCGTTGAGCTCGTCAAATTGGGCAATCGCTTTAGCTTCATGCCCAAAGGCTTTGACAATCTTGTGACCGGTAAACATCTCTTCGACATGGCCGTTGAGTTCGCCCAACGACTTTTGCTGATTCCGAAAGTATTCCTGTGACCGTTTCGCAATGCCGGCGATCACCACCACGCTCAAGGGGAGCGTTACCAGCACGATCAGGGTCAAGACCCAACTGATGGAGAGCATCATCACCATCACGCCGACCAGCGAAACGGCCGAGGTGATGGTCTGCATCAGGCTCTGCTGAAGCGTAAAGCCGATGTTGTCCATGTCGTTGACGGCGCGGCTCAGGATTTCGCCATGGGTCCGCCCGTCAAAGTATTTGAGCGGCAGGCGGGAAAGCTTTTGATCGACCTCCTGGCGCAGTTTGTAGATCGTTCGCTGCGATACCCCGGCCATCAGATACTGTTGCATAAAGATGAACAGCGCGCTGATCAGATACAACACGACCAGGAGGAGGATGATCCTGCCGATATAGTCAAAATCAATGCCGGGGACCGGGAACAGTTGCAGGTTGAGCGACGGGTTTTGGGCCAGTTGTTGTCTGATCGTCTGGTTCCGTGCCTCGACCATGAACCGGTCAATCAGATTGTTGAATAGCCGGGTTGTGGCAAACCCCAGGATTTTGGGGCCGACGATGTTGAACACCGTCCCAATGATGGCGGCGATGAGCACGATGAACAGGTTGATCTTTTCCGGTATAAAGTAGCGGAGCAGGCGGTTCAGTGTGCCGGTAAAGTCCTTGGCTTTTTCGACGGGCCGGCCCATGGCGCCCATGGGGCCCCCGCCCATCGGACCCCGTTGCTGGTTGGCTTGTCTTCTGGTGCTGCTGTTGGCGATCATGCTGTCTCTTTCGCAATTTCGGTTGCGGATAGCTGCGAGGCTACGATTCCATAATAGACCGGGCAGCTATTCATCAGTTCCTGGTGGGCGCCGATACCGACCATGCGCCCCTCGTCCAGGACAATAATCTGATCTGCATCCATCACGGTGCTTACCCGCTGGGCAACGATCAAGACCGTGGACTGGCGGGTCTCCTGCTTGAGCGCCGCGCGTAATTTGGCGTCGGTCTTGAAATCCAGCGCCGAGAAGGTATCGTCAAAGACATAGATCTCGGGTTTGCGGACCAGGGCCCGGGCAATGGAGAGCCGCTGCATCTGCCCGCCCGAAACATTCGTCCCCCCCTGCGCAATCGGGGACTCAAACCCGTCCGGCATCTGGCTAATAAATTCCGTGGCTTGCGCGACGTTCGCCGCGTGCTGGATCTCTTCGTCGGTGGCATCTTCCTTGCCATAGCGCAGATTATCGTTGATCGTGCCCGAAAATAACACCGCCTTTTGCGGCACAAACCCGATCTTGGTGCGCAAGTGTTCCTGTGACATTTCACGGGTCTCCACCCCGTCGACGAGGATCCGCCCGCTTTCGACGTCGTAAAACCGCGGAATCAGATTGACGAGCGTCGATTTACCCGAGCCGGTGCCGCCGATGATCGCGGTGACCTTGCCGGGCGAGGCGCAAAAGGTAATGTTGGAGAGGGCCGGCGCTTCCGCGCCGTGATAAGAGAAGGTCACATCCTGAAATTCGACATAGCCGTGAAGCGGGGTGGCGTCCGTCGCGATTTGAGGGTCTTTGATTTCGGGCTCCATTTCCAGCACCTCGTTGATGCGCTTGGCGGAGGCTTCAGCCCGCGGGATCATGATGAACATCAGCGCCACCATCAGCAGAGAAAAGAGAATCTGCAAGGCATACTGCATAAAGGCGAACATGGCGCCCATCTGCAACGTGCCGTGGCCGACGCGTTGACTGCCGAACCAGATAATCGCCACCGTAGAGAGGTTGATCATCAGCATCATCACCGGCATCATCGTCGCGATCAACTGGTTGACCCGGATCGCGATATCGGTGACCTCGCGGTTGGCATTGTCAAAACGCTGTTCCTCGTGTTGGATCCGGTCAAAGGCGCGGATAACCCGTACGCCGGTCAGGTTTTCGTCGAGAATGAGGTTCAGCCGGTCCAATTTCACCTGCATCGCGGTGAATAACGGAACCGCTTTGATGAGCAGGCCCACAATCACGACAACGAGCACCGGCATCATCACGACCAGGATCCAGGACAACCCGACATCCTGTTGCAAGGCCATGAGGATGCCGACGATGAGGGTGATCGGGGCGGTGATTAGAAAGGTGAGCGTCATGACCATCAACTGCTGGATTTGCGTGGTGTCGTTGGTGGTGCGGGTGATGAGCGATGCCGTGCTGAGGGTATCGAACTCGTGCAGCGAAAAGAATTGAACCTTTCGGAAAAGCGCCGCGCGGATGGTTTTGACCATGTTGGTCGCGACCTGGGAGGAGAAAAAAGTGCCAACCACCGCGCACAGGGTGCCCCCAATCGCCACCAGCACCATAATGACGCCTGTTTTCCGAATGTAGGCCGTATTGAACTTGGCAATGCCGTTATTCACGATATCGGACATCAGGTTCGGCAAATACAGGTTTGCTACGGATTGGCCGATCGCCAGCACCAGGATGAACACCAGCAGCGACCGGTAGGGTTTCAAGAACCGTAATAGCTTGAGCATCCTTGATTTTAATTCCCGGTTTCAATCTGTGCGCTCGCGGTCAATCCCGGCCGCAGTGGGACATTATTCTGATCGACGTCAACAGTTACGAGAACGCTGGTCACGCCCCCGGTCACCATCGCCGTCCAGCCGATCTTCGACACTTTGCCGGTGACGGTCTTGTCTTTGAACGCATCCGGCGTCATCGTCACCGTCTGCCCGATTTGCACCTGTTCCAGCACACTCTGGTCGAGAGCGCCCTGCAACTGCAAGTGCGTAAGGTCGGCAAGGGTCAGGACCGGCGTTGCGGGACCGGCCATTTCGCCGATGTGCGGCACGATGGTAACGACCGTGCCGTCGAACGGCGCTGTCAAGGTTGCATTAGTCACCTGCTGCCGGGCAAGGGCCAACGCGGCCTGCGCCTGGTCGACGGCGGCCTGCGCAACCGCGATATTGTCGGAGAGGGGTTGGAGCCGCGCCAGGACCGCTTGCGCCTGCTCCACCTGCCCCCATGCAGCCGCGAGCTCTGCGGCGGTCGGATGAGTCAGCGCATTGTTGTAGGCCGCGAGCGCCGCGTCATAGTTGTTGGTCGCCGTCTGGAGCTGGAGCGACTGGGGCAGCATCCCGCTGTAGGGATTGGTCGCCCCGCCGGCGCGGTCGTAGGCCGACTGGGCCTGGTCGAGCGCGGCTTTGGCATTGTTGATCTGAGCCCTGAGCGGCGCGATGTCATTCGCCGTCGGGCCTGTGCGGACCTTGTTATAGTTCTTGAGCGCGGCGTCGACCGCCGCCTGCGCTGCGGCTGCATCAGAATCGGTGGCGGGTGCGCGCACCTGGTTGAGACGCGCTTGCGCGCCGGCCAACGCGGCCTGAGCCTGCTGTACGGTGAGTTGCAGTTCGGTGGAGTCGATCACGGCGAGGGCATCGCCCTTCTTGACGGCCATGCCTTCCGTAACGCGAATCTCGGTGATGCGTCCGCTCCCTTTAAACATGAGCACGGCCTGGTTGGGCACGACGAAAGTGCCCAGCACCTGCAAGGTGTGAGCTGGGGCGCCCGGCGCGGCTGCTTCGGGCGCAGCCGGCGTTTGACCGATGGCGGAAGCAACCGCCCGCGCCGGTTGCCTGGCAGCCACAACAAGGCCGGCCGCAACCACAAGGACAACGAACAATACAATCACGATTGTCCGACGACGAAACATGGGGCTCTCCTTTATCCGCCCTGCGGCGGCTTGGCCTTCTCGGCCAGGTTGGAATTCAATTGGATCAAGAGACGGAGCAGAGTCTCCCGTTCGACTTCGCTGAATCCGCGAAAGCAGTCTGTGACGAACAGAAATTGATTGGTCAGGTTGGATTTGAGCACCTTGCGTCCTTTGGGGGTGAGCCGGATGACGAATTTGCGGCGGTCCGTGCCGTGCAGTGCGCGACTGATGAGCTCCTCCTGTTCCAGGCTGGCAATCAACGCGCTGCCGGTATTGCGGCTGATCCCCTGCCGCTCACTCAATTCCGATGGCTGCATGCCCTCGCCCGTCGGCCGCTTTTCATGGCGCAGCAATTCCATCATCATTCGGAATTTAGCCCAGGACAACCCGGCGACGCCCAGCCCTTTTTCGGCGGCCTGCGTCAACTGGCTGTTGGCTCGCAGGATCTGCATGAATAGCATCACGCTCGCCGGATCGGCCTCTGGGCTGACCTCGCGCACGAACTGCGTCAGCTCGCTCCCCTTTTCTTCGCCCCCCATGAATCCGTGGCTTGGTGCTTTCATCGGCAATCATTCCCCCTCGCACTATTCGTAGACGTATTATACGGAATAGAACTAGTTTGTCAAAAAGAGACCCTTGGGGCGGCCGGGGCGAGCACGGCGTCAGGGATTTTCCGCGGGTGGGGGCATTTCTCTTTTGAGCGCCTTGTGATAAGATTACCGGGACGACTTGTTCAAAGAAAAAAACGAGGAGAAAGGATCATGGAACCGACCTATTGGGATTACTTTGCTCCCTACCAGCCCGATATCGAACAGGCGCTGCACCAGCTCCAGGAACACATTTTTGAGCATGGTGAATATGAGGATCCCCTCCGGGCGGCCGCCGAATCGGAAGGCAAGCCGTACACCCCGCCCGGCTCGATTGAGGAACTCCGCCAGCGCTGCGGCGACAGCGGCACGCATTCCATTCTCGACATGCGCCACGTTTCTGCTCATCCCGCGGCCAACAGCGTCTCTCCCGTTCCGGGCCATCGCCTGCATGAGCTCCTGGGAACGGACAAGCCAGACCTGATCAAGTTTGAAAATGAGTTGCAGGAGGCGGATCGCTCCGAGGCCGAAATCCTGGACGAGGTGGAGACCGGGCAGGGCCGCTATTTCATCCTCTACAAAGAGGGTCACCCGAACCAGATTTTCTTTCATGGCAGTTCGGGTGCATAGCCAGGAACCATCAAGGCCGCGCACGCGGCCTTGACCGTTTATGAGGACTCGCGCCGGAGCAGGACGATTGCGCCGCCGCGTGTGTTGTGATCGCCGAAAGCGGCTTTTTCCGTCCCCGGTTTGACACCATTTGATGACCGGATTTGGACCTTGGGCCGTTAGTATGCGCCGTGGTAGACATGGCATGGAGGTGTCAGGGTGTCGCGGAGGCGAATCGTTATCGGCTGCATTGCCGCGCCGATTGTGTTGTTTATTTTGATCCAGTTGATTCCGGTCTGGCTGTTGCAGACCAATCCGCCGGTTGTCGCCGAGCCGCCGTGGAACAGCCCGCAAACGCGTGCGCTGGCCCAGCGGGCCTGCTTTGATTGCCACAGCAATGCGACGAACTGGCCCTGGTTTACGCGAATTGCGCCGGGCTCGTGGCTGGTGACCCTGGATGTGATACGCGGGCGCGATCATTTGAATTTTTCCACCTATCGCCCCGGCCAATCAATCGGCGAAGGCGAGGGGGGCGCACGCGGCGCCACGCGAATGGCGCGGATGATTGAGAGCGGCGAGATGCCGCCCGGGAACTATCTCCTGCTCCACCCCGAGGCCCAGCTTACGGCGGCGGAAAAGCAGGTATTGATTCAGGGTCTCCAGGCAATGCTCAAATAAAAAAAGAGAGGTTTTCGATGGAGTTTGGCGTTCCCCGAGAGGTGCGTGATCTGGAACAGCGCGTCGGTCTGACCCCGGCGGGCGCCTTTGCGCTCACGAGCGCCGGGCACCGCGTCTATGTGGAGCATGAAGCCGGCGCGTCGGCCGGTTTTCGCGATGACGACTATCGCCATGTCGGCGCCGACATCCTCTATTCGCCGGAAGAGGTGTATGGCCGCGCCCAGGTGATCGCCAAGATGCAGCGGCTGCACGAAAAAGAGTATCCCTACCTGCAATCCGGCCAGACCATCCTCTCGTTCATGCACCTGGCCGTGGCCTCGCGCGATCTCGCCGAGACGCTGCAGAGCAGCCAGATTACGGCCATCGCCTATGAAGAGATTCAAAATGACGATGGGTCGCTGCCGGTCCTGTTTCCGACGAGCCTCGTCGCGGGCCGGATGGCGCCGATCATCGCCGGCCAGTTGCTCGAAAGCGCGAACGGCGGGCGCGGGATTTTGCTGTCGGGCATTCCGGGCGTTCCCCCGGCCGCGGTCGTTATTATGGGAGCGGGCGCCGTGGGCGTGAGCGCGACGCGGGCCTTTGTCGGCGTCGGGGCGCAGGTGACCGTGCTCGATTACCAGTACAGCAAGCTCGATGCGCTCGACCGCGAGTTCAGCGGGCGCATCACGACGCTCCTCTCGACCCGCTACAATTTAGAGCGTGTCCTCCGCTTTGCCGATGTGGTCGTCGGCGCGGTCCTCCAGCCGGGGCAGCGCGCGCCGATCCTGCTCACGCGCAAGATGATTCGCACTATGCGCCCGCGCGCCGTGCTCATCGACTTTTCCATCGACCAGGGGGGCTGCGCCGAGACGAGCCGCCCGACCACGCACCGCGACCCGACCTTTGTCGAGGACGGGGTGATTCATTACTGCGTTCCCAACGTGCCGGCGCGCGTGGCCCGCACCGCCAGTCACGCCCTGACCAACGCCGCGTTGCCGTATCTCCTCGACATCGGCGCGCACGGCGTGGCGGCCGCCATGGAGGCCAACCCGGCGCTCAAGCGCGGCCTGCAGGTGTATCAAGGGAAAATTGCAGAATGAATGTCATCGACCTTTATCGCAGCAAACTGACGACGGCCGCGGAGGCGGTCCGGGGGATTCGGTCGCATTCGCGCATCTATCTCGGCGGCGGGGCTGGGACTCCGCAGGTTCTCGAACGGGCTATGGTCGCCCGCGCCGCGGAACTGCGCGGCGTCGAGGTGGTGAGCGTCCTCACCTTTGCCGGTGGGGAGTATCTTGCTCCCGAATACGCCGAGAGTTTCCGGCATCGCGCGCTCTTTATCGGCGGCAATGCGCGCGAGGCGATCAATACCGGCCGCGCCGATTTTATGCCGATCTTTCTCTCGGAGATTCCGCGCCTCTTTCGTGATGGGACGCTCCCGCTCGAAATCGCGCTCATCCAGGTTTCGCCGCCCGACGACCACGGTTTTTGCTCCTTTGGCATCGAGGTCGGCGTAACCAAGCCGGCCGCGCAGGCCGCCAAAATCGTCATCGCCGAGGTCAACCAGCGGATGCCCCGCGTCCTGGGCGATTCCTTTATTCACGTCAGCAAGCTCGACCGGATTGTCGAGACCGATTACGCCCTGCCGGAAGCGCCTCAGGGCGGCTTTTCCGAGACTCATAACCAGATCGGCCAGCTCATCGCCGAGATGGTGCCCGACGGCGCCACGCTGCAACTGGGCATCGGCTCGATTCCCGACGCCGTCCTCTTTCACCTCAAGGACAAGCACGACCTTGGCATTCACTCCGAGCTCTTTTCGGATGGGGTCATCGAGCTGTTCGAGCGCGGGGTCATCAACAACGAGAAAAAGACCCTCCACCCCGGCAAGATTGTCGCCGGGTTCCTCTTTGGCTCGCAGCCGCTCTACAAGTTCGTCAACGACAATGCGCTAATCGAGATGCACCCGACCGATTATGTGAACGACCCGTTTATCATCGCGCAGAACGACAACATGATTGCAATCAATGCGGCCATCGAGGTCGATCTCACAGGCCAGGTCTGCGCCGACTCGATCGGCCCGCGCTTTTACAGCGGCGTCGGCGGCCAGGTGGATTTTGTGCGCGGCGCGGCCCGCTCGCGCGGCGGCAAGCCGATCATTGCGCTCCCCTCGACCGCGCGAAACGGCGCCGAATCGCGCATCGTGCCGCAGCTCAAGCCGGGCGCGGGGGTCACTACCTCGCGCAACGACGTGCATTACATCGTCACCGAATTTGGCATCGCCTCGCTGCACGGCAAGAGCATCCGCGACCGCGCCAGCGAGCTCATCCGGATCGCCCACCCTGATTTCAAGGAGGAACTGGAGCGGTATGTCCACGCACAGCAATGGTTGTGATGTATAATTATTAAACCATGACGTGGCAATTCTCCCTCTTTGTCATTCCGCTCTTTTTGAATGCCATTCTCGCCGCGGCAATCGGATGGGGCGCGTGGTCCCGCCGGGGCAGTCCCGGCGCCCGGCTGTTTGCCTACCTCATGCTGGCGACCGGCGAATGGAGCGTCGCCAGCATTCTGGAGGCGACGGCGGTGGGGTTGCCGAGCAAGGTGCTCTGGGCCAAGGTCGAGTATTTGGGCATTGTGGGCGTGGGCATCCTGTTGCTCATGTTCGTCGTCGAGTACACCCGGCAGGCGCGCTGGCTCACCCGGCGCAACACGGCGCTCTTGTGGGTTATCCCCGTCGTTACCCTGGCGCTCGTCTGGACGAATGAATGGCACGGGTTAATCTGGAGTAGCATCATGCCGAGCACCGGTTATGGCGATGTGCTCCTGACCTATCAGCACGGCGTGTGGTTCCTGCTCTTTGCCGCTTACAACTATGTCGCGATTATGGCCGGCATCCTCGTCCTGGTCCTGGAGACAATTCGCTATCATCACCTGTATCGCTTGCAGGCTATCACCCTGATTGCCGGGGTTATCCTGCCCCTCCTCTTGAATTTCATCTACCTCTCGGGCCTGAGCCCGGTCCCTGGTCTGGACCTGACCCCCTTTGGATTCACCCTGGCCGGCCTTATCTTTGCCTTTACCCTCTTTCGCTACCGGCTGTTTGACCTGGCGCCAATCGCGCGGGACAGCCTGGTGGAAAAGATGCGCGACGGCGTGCTGGTCGTGGACGCGCAAAACCGGATCGTGGACCTGAATCTGGTGGCGCAGCGTTGGCTCGCAACCGTGAACGCCTCCCTGATCGGGCAATCCGTGGAAAAGGTCCTGCCCATTCATCTGGACCCACCGACGCCGGACAGGCAGGAGCAAGAAACCCATTCCGAGATTACGCTGAAAAACGGCGAACTGCGCTATCTCGACCTCGATATCTCTCCGTTATATGACCAGTATCGCCGCTTGACAGGCCGGTTGCTGGTCCTGCGTGACAGCACGGCGCGCAAGTTGGTTGAGATGGAACTGGCGCGAGTCCAGGAACTCAACCATCGCATTCTGGAGCACGTCCCCGAGGGAATTTCGGTGCAGGATGCCAAAGGGTTTTTAACCTTTGTGAACCCGGCCCTGGCGGCGATGGTCGGGCGCACCCCGGCGGAGTTGGCTGGCAAGCACTGGAACGAGCTGGTGCCGACCGACCAGCGGGAACGGGTCCGGGAGGCGGTCAGCCGCTATATAGAGAACAAACCTGACCAGTACGAGATCGAGTTGCTCGCCAAAGACGGGACGCGCCCGCCGGTCTTGGTCTCGGGCAGCCCGCGCAGGGACCCGACGACGGGTGAACACGTCGAAACGGTGTCCGTCTATACCCATATCGGCGCGCAAAAGAGCGCGGCCCGTGAGCTCGAGACGCGCTCTGAGCAAATGACCTCGCTGTTTGATATCGCGCAAGTTCTCACCTCGGGCCAGGATATCAACCGGGCGCTGCAAGCGCTCCTCGCCGAGTGCCAGCGCGTGCTGCCCGTCGATGCCTTTGCCATCGCAGTCTATGACGCCAAAACGGGTTTGATCTACCATCCGCTTTATTACGAGCATGGCCACTACCTGGTGCAGTCCCCCTCCGATATTCGCAACCACCCCGGCCTGAGCGGATATGTGATCCTGGAGCGCCGGACGATCTATCTGCCCGATACGCTCAAATTTGAAACGACGGCCCGGTTCGGGATTCTACGTTCCGGCGGCGAACCGGCGCGCTCGTACGTCGGCGTACCGCTCATCTTGCATGACCAGGTGGTCGGTGTCATTTCCATGCAGAGCAATGAGTCCGACGACTATACCCCCGACCAGATTCATCTCCTCGAAACCATCGCGCCGCTCGTCGCGATGGCTATAGAGAACGGCCGGCTGCCTGCGCTGGCACAGCAGGAGATGCGGCGGCGAAAGCAGGTCGAGACCGTGCTGCAGCAGGCGCGCGGCCGAATCATGGCGCTCGAAACGGAACTGCGCAAGGGGGCTATCGTCGATCCGCTGACCGGCCTGTTCAGTCCCGACTATAGCAAGGCCACGCTCTGGCGCGAATTCAAGCGCGCCGAGCGCGAGGCGCGTCCGATCAGTGTTGTGCTCATCGAGCAGGACCGCTTGCATGAGATTATCGATACGTTCGGCGACAAGGCCGGCGACCAGGTGCTCAAGGCGCTGGCAGACCTGTTAGGCAAAAAGATTCGAGCGTCGGACATTGCTTGCCGTTACAATCAGGAACAACTCCTCGTCATGATGCCGGGTGCGTCCATCGAGATCGCCTCCCGGCGCGCTGAGCAGTGGCGCACGGCGTTTGCCCGGATGCGCATCAGCCGCGACGGCAAATCCCTTGGCAATACCCTCTCTCTCGGCATCGCCGCATTCCCCGCCCACGGCGCCACACCGGAGCAATTGCTCCAGGCCGCCGAGCACGCGCTCGACGCCGCTCGCGCCGCGGGGCGCAACTGCATCGGCATCGCCGTCACCCCGCTGCCAGCCGAGCCTATCCAGGCATCCACCCCTGTGCCTCAAGCCAACCCCGCGCCCCGATAGGGGGCCCACAGGACCATTCGGCAACCCTCAGCAGACTATTCAATTCTTCGTAGTTGCTCAAGGCTGAGCTGTCCTTCGCCACTTCTCTTTTCCTGTCTCCCTGTCTCCCTGTTTACCTCTCTACCCGATTGGTTGACCGATGCTACCCGGCCAAGTATAATGGGCCACAGTATGATCGCTTCTCTACTTCCCAAGATCCCTCTCTATTGGTCCTTTTACCGGTTTGGCACGCCCAAGCTGCTGCCGTTCAGCCTCGTCATTAGCATCTCATACCGCTGCAACAGCAAATGCAAGACGTGCGACGTCTGGCGCAAGCCGAACGACGACTTGACGTTGGAAGAGTGGACCACGGTGTTCAAGAAAATCGGGCACGGCCCGATCTATATGACCTTTACCGGCGGCGAGCCCTTCCTCCGCAAGGACCTCCCCGATATGGTCCTGGCCGCCTACCGGCACTGCCATCCCGAATACATCACTGTCCCGACGAACGGCATCCTCACCCAGCGCATCCTCGACGGAGTCGAGCGCATCTGCACGGCCGCGCCGCGCTCTCAGATCGGCATCAACCTGTCACTCGACGGCGTCGGGCAGGAGCATGACGAGATTCGCCTCGTGCCGGGCAACTGGGACCGCTCGATGCAGACCTGGGCGGGGCTCAAGGAACTGCAAAAGAAACACAAGAACCTGGTCCTCTCCATTCACACCGTCATCAGCCAGTTCAATGTGCAGAGGTTCCATGGAATCTATGAGGGCTTGCAGCCGCTCAAGCCCGATTCCTATATCACCGAAGTGGCCGAAGAACGGGTTGAGCTGGATACGGTCGGGCTCAACATTACGCCGATGGCGAAGGATTATGGCCCGATCGCCGATTTCCTCAGCGAGCGCGCCCACGCCATGCCGGTCCACGGGATGGCGCGCGTCACGCAATCGTTCCGCGCCCGCTATTACCAGATGGCCAAGCGCACGCTGGTCGAACAGCGCCAGATCATCCCCTGCTTTGCCGGATGGGCGAGCGGGCATATCGCGCCGAACGGCGATGTTTGGTCCTGCTGCATCCGCGCCGAGCCGGTGGGCAATCTCCGCAATACCGATTATGACCTGCGCCCGATCTGGTTTGAAGAGGTCGGGAGCATGCGGACCCTGCGCCAGAGCATCGCCGCCGGCGAGTGCGCCTGCCCGATGGCGAACGCGAGCTATGCCAACATGCTCCTGCACCCGCCAACCCTCCTCCAGGTCGCGCGCGAGCTCCTTACCCGGCCCAACGTCCCGCTGGAAAAGCATGGGCCGGGCGATCCCATCCGGCTGTCCGGTCCCGGCGATTAACGTCACCGGCGTTGACGGCAGCAGGGGTGCGCAAGCTGATTGTGATATACTTTACGAACGGATACCGGCGTGGTATAATCTGGCAAAATGTGGGGTGAGAATGAGTGATCAAATAATTCCGAGCGAACAGATTCGCGGGCCTCAGGACAAATCGGGCGCGCCGGGCACGGTCTTTCTTAAACTCGAAGACGCGGTGCGCTGGGCGCGGACCAAGTCGATGTGGCCCCTTCTTTTTGGCCTCGCCTGCTGCGCCATCGAGATGATGGATACTTTTGCCTCGTATTTCGACCTCGCCCGGTTCGGCATGGAGGTCTATCGCGCCTCGCCCCGCCAGGCGGACCTGATGATTGTGTCGGGCCGCGTCTCGCGCAAGATGGCCGCCGTCGTGCGGCAGCTCTATGACCAGATGCCCGACCCGAAATGGGTGATTGCGATGGGCGACTGCGCCTCCAGCGGCGGCGTCTATAATAACTATGCTATCCTGCAGGGGGTGGACGAAATCATCCCGGTGGATGTCTATGTGTCGGGCTGTCCGCCGCGCCCCGAAGCGCTCATGGATGGCATCCTGCGCCTGCACAAAAAGATAGAGACCCAGGAGCCGCGCGGGCAGATCAAGATTGAAGGGTTTGGGCTCAGAGGTTAGTCATAACATCGAGGATAAAAACGATGGCAGTTGCAACCCGAGAGGCGCCGGTCATGCCGGCGGCGCAGGCGAATGATGTAATCGGCAAGCTACAGGAACGCTTCCCGGATGCGGTGCGCGATGTGCTGGAATTTCGCGGCGAGCAGACGGCGACCGTCGCGCGCGAGGCGCTCCCCGAGCTCGCGCGGTTTTTGCGAGACGAGCTGCATTTCGAGGAACTGGCGGATGTGACTGTGCTCGACTGGCTCATCCACGCCAGGAACACGCCGGCCGATGAGGCCGGGCCGTTCTCGGACGGCGCAGGCCGCGACCCGGCCGAGTCCCGGCCGCGTTTTGACGTCCTCTATTCCTTCCTCTCGCTCTCCGGCAAAGCCCGCGTCCGCCTCCGCGCCCAGGTGAGCGCCGCCGATGCGAATGTGCCGACCCTCACCGGCGTCTATCCCGGCGCCAATTTCTACGAGCGCGAGGTCTTTGACCTCTTTGGCGTCAATTTTGTCGGGCATCCCTTCATGCACCGCATCCTCCTGCCCGATTACTGGGTCGGCCACCCGCTCCGCAAGGATAACCCGCTGGGGTATGAACCGGTCCAATTCACGCACACCATCAAAGAGATCCAGGCGGACAAGCCCCGCGATGTGCCGCCGCCCAAGCCGCGCGAAGAGATTTTTGCCATCGACGGCATGGCGCGCGAGATTCCGCTGGCCGGCGGTCTGATGTCGGCCACGCCGCTCCCCCCGGTCGCGGAAGGGGCCCACGAAAACCTGCTCATCAACATGGGGCCGCACCATCCCTCGACCCACGGCGTGCTCCGCGTGGCTCTGGAAGTGGACGGCGAAAAGATTGTCAGCGCGCTCCCCGATATCGGCTATTTGCACACCGGTATCGAAAAGAACATGGAGTACAAGTCGTACATCAAGACCCTGCCGCTGACGGACCGGATGGATTATCTCTCAACCGTGATCAATAACCTCGGCTATTGCACGGCGGTCGAAAAACTGATGGAGGTGCAGGTCCCCGAGCGGGCGCAGATTATCCGGGTGCTTTTGAGCGAGGTGCAGCGCATCTCCTCGCACCTGATCGCCGTCGGCACCGCTGCGATGGATATCGGCGCCGTGAGCATGTTCACCTATGCGTTCCGCGAACGCGAGGCGGCGCTGGATATTTTCGAGGCGGTGAGCGGCGCGCGCATGATGACCAGCTATATTCGCATCGGCGGCGTGGCGCTCGACGTGCCGCAGGGCTTTTCCGACCAGGTCCGCGCGTTCGTCAAAATGATGCCGGGCCACATCGCCGAGTACGAGCGCCTGCTCGACAAGAACCCCATCTGGCTCGAACGGACCCGCGGGGTGGGCGAATATACCGCCGCCGATGCCCTCAGCCTCGGCATCACCGGGCCGCTCCTCCGCGCGACCGGCGTGGATTGGGACCTGCGCAAGCGGATGCCGTATTCGACCTACGAGAGCTATGACTTTGACGTGCCGCTGGGCTCGACCGGCAAGGGCGACATCTATACCCTCTACCGGCTGCGTATTCAAGAGATGCGCCAGAGCCTGCGCATCATCGAGCAGGCGGTCAATCGGCTCGACAAGGCGCGGGGCCCGTTCATGACCGCCAATCGCAAAGTGGCGCCGCCGCCCAAGCAAGAGCTGCAGCAGAGCATGGAGAGCCTCATCCACCACTTCAAGTTGTGGACGGAGGGGTTCAAGCCGCCCGTCGGGTTTGTCTATTCGGCGGTCGAGTCGCCGCGCGGCGAGCTCGGTTTCCTCCTGTCGTCCGATGGGTCCAACAAGCCGCATCGCGTGCACGTCCGGACGCCCAGCTTTGCCAATCTCCAGCTCTTGCCGCTGGTATCCAAAGGCCGCTTTATCTCGGACCTCGTCGGTCTGATTGCCATGATTGATATTGTCTTGGGCGACGTCGATCGCTAACACAGCGCAGAGAACTGGAATCGAGGGGGGAAAGATGATTGAGCATGTACGGCGCGAAATCTGGCTCAAGGCCACCGACCTGTTGGTGCCGGTGTATGCCATGACCAGCCGCTTTCCGAAGGATGAATTACAGAGTCAGATCAACCAACTGCGCGCGGCCACCGTTGGCATTGTCGTCAGCCTGGCGGAAGGGTTCGGCGCAGAGAGTGAGATCGATGTCGAGCGCTTTATCAAATCCTCGCTGCGCGCCGCCCACGACTGTGTCGCGGGCCTGGAGGTTGTGCGCCGCCTGGGGCTCTGCCCGGCTCATGAGGCCGAAGATCTGATCGCTCACGCGCAAGAGATCGTGGGGATGCTCACCGGCATGGTGAACAATCCAGGCAATCCGGCCCAATCCTTGTAACCCGACCCACGCCTATGACTAATATCATTTTACGCGATCTGGATATTCCCGACCTGGCCCGTCTGGACGTTTATCAAAAGAACGGCGGCTATGCCGGCCTGCAGAAAGCGCTGGATATGACGCCGGAGCAGGTGATCGACGTGGTCAAAGCCTCCGGGCTGCGCGGCCGCGGCGGCGCCGGGTTCCCTGCCGGCGTCAAGTGGAGCTTTTTGCCCAAGGGGGTCTTTCCGCGCTATCTCACCTGCAACGCCGACGAATCCGAGCCGGGCACGTTCAAAGACCGGCAGATTATGGAGAACAATCCCCACCAGTTGCTGGAAGGGATTGCGATTGCCTGCTACGCCATCCAGTGCAACGTCGCCTTTATCTATATTCGCGGCGAATACCCGCGGGCGGCGCGCATCCTGGAACAGGCGATTGCCGCGGCCACGGAGCAGCACCTCCTCGGCGACCGGATCCTCGGCTATGATTACAACCTGCGCATTGTGGTCCATCGCGGCGCGGGCGCCTACGAATGCGGCGAAGAGACGGCGCTCCTCGAATCGCTCGAAGGCAAGCAGGGGATGCCGCGCGTCAAGCCCCCCTTCCCGGCGAGCGTGGGCCTCTATGGCAAGCCCACGGTGATTAACAATGTCGAGACGCTGGCGAATGTGCCTTCGATTCTCGACCGCGGCGCGGACTGGTACAAGACGATGGGCACCGAGAAATCGCCGGGGCCCAAGGTGTTTTGCCTGAGCGGTCATGTGAATCGGCCCGGCAATTACGAAGCGCCGCTCGGCTCAATCACCTTCCGCGACTTGATTTACGGCGAGCAGTACGGCCAGGGGGTGCGGAACGGCAAAAACGTCAAGGCGATCCTGCCGGCGGGCGCGAGCGCGCCGATGTTGACCGGCGCGGCGCTCGACACGAAACTCGACTATGAATCGGTCCAGGCTGCCGGCTCGATGCTCGGCTCCGCCTCGGTCATCGTGCTCGACGAGGATACCTGCATCGTCTGGGCCACATCCAAGATGACGCACTTTTTCCGGCACGAGTCCTGCGGCAAGTGCACACCGTGCCGCGAGGGGACGTACTGGCTCGACAAGGTGCTCGAACGGCTTGACGCAGGGCAGGGCTCGCTGGCCGATATCGACCTGCTCACCACGGTCGCCAACCAGATCGTCGGCCGCACCCTTTGCCCGCTCGGCGATTTCGCCACCTCGCCGACCCTGGGCAGCATCAAGTGGTTCCGCGACGAGTACGAGCGGCACGTCAAAGAGGGCGGCTGCTGGGCCAAGAACGGGCATAGTCATTAGAAGTGAATGTTGCCTGAAAATCGAATTCCGACCCATCCCGGCGAAATTCTTAAAGAGGAATTTCCGCTTCCTTGAGTTTCCCTAGTTCTGGTTTAGGATTTTTTCAATCATGCCCAAACTAATAATCGACGGTAAACCAATTGAAGTCCCGGCGAATACGATGGTGGTCGAGGCGGCCAAGCTGCTCGGCATCCAGATCCCGGTCTTTTGCTATCATCCCAAGCTCGAGCCGGTCGGCATGTGCCGCATGTGCCTGGTCGAAGTGGGCACGCCCAAGATGGACCCGGCAACTCGCAAGCCGGTCCTGGACGACAAAGGCGCCCCGGTCATCGCCTGGATGCCCAAGCTCCAGACCGCCTGCACGACCGCCGTCTCGGAAGGGATGGCAGTCCGCACGACGACCCCGGCGGTCGCCGAAGCGCGGCGCTCGGTGATTGAATTTCTCCTGACAAGTCACCCGCTCGACTGCCCCATTTGCGACAAGGGGGGCGAGTGCCCGCTGCAGGAGCACACGCTGGCGCACGGGCCCGGCGTCTCGCGCTTTCGCGTCGAGAGCAAGTTCCATAATGAAAAGCATGTCCCGCTCGGCCCGCTGGTGGTGCTCGACCGGGAGCGCTGCATCCAGTGCTCGCGCTGCATCCGCTTTCAGGACGAATACGCGGATGACCCGGTCCTCGGCTTTGCCGACCGCGGCCGCGCGCTCGAAATCGTCACCCTTAGCGACCCGCCCTTCGACAGCAAATACTCGGGCAATACCATCGACATCTGCCCGGTCGGCGCGCTCACCTCGCACGATTTCCGGTTGACGGCGCGTGTGTTTGAGCTCACCGATCACCCTTCCGTCTGCGCGCACTGCTCGGTCGGCTGCAACATGTTCATCGGCGAACGGGATCACGAGATCAAACGGATTACCCCGCGTGAGAATGAAGCGGTCAACGAGATCTGGTTGTGTGACAAGGGGCGCTTTGTCCATCAACAAGCCCACTCGCCGGAGCGGATTACGAAACCGATGATGCGCACTGGCAGCGAATGGACCCCCGTCTCGTGGTATGACGCCATTACGGCGATTGCCTCGCGTTTCACCGGGACCCGTCTCGAATACGGCGGGAGCGCCTTTGCCGGGCTGGCGGGCGACCGGGTCGCAAACGAAGACCTTTACCTGTTCCAAAAGCTTTTCCGCGAGGTCCTCGGCTCGAATAATATCGAGCATCGCATCGGCTGGTCGCAGTGGAATGCCGGCGACGAGCTGGTCCGGAACTATGGCGCGGCGGCGGGGACGGACCTGGGCAGCCTGGGCAAGAGTACCGCCGTTCTCGTCCTGGGCGCCGATCCCGAAGAGGAACAGCCGGTGCTCCGGCTTCGGCTCTCGAAAGCGGCCCGCCAGGGCGCGACCCTGATTGTCGCCAATGGGCGTCTCACCAAGCTCGCCCGGCACGCCAAACAGGGCCTCATCTATCGCTATGGCCGCGAGGTCCAGTTCCTGCTCGCGTTCCTCCGCGTGATGGTGGATGAGAACCTGTGCAAGGGCGACCTGCCGGCGGCATTCAAGGCGGGGTTGAGCCAGCGCACGCTCCAGGACTATGCCGAGCAGTGCGGGATCGCCGCCGAGACTTTGCAGGCGGCCGCACGCGCGTTTGCGTCGAGCGAGAATGGGCTGATCCTGTTTGGCCGCGAGCTCATGTTCGCCATGCAGCAGGACCCGGCGATTGAGGTGGCGCTGGCGGCGCTGGCCGTCGCGGCCGGGCATATAGGCCGCAAGGATAACGGTGTCATCGCGCTCTATCCCCACAACAATTCGCAGGGCGCGTTCGACATGGGCATTACCCCGGACCGCGGCCCCGGCGGCGTCGCGCTCAAGGACAAGGGCCAGGCGCTCAAGGACATCGTCGGCGGCAAGCCGCGCGCCCTCTATGTCATGGGATGCGATCCGGCGCGCGATGTGCCCGGTTTCCGCCGGGCCGGTTTTATGGTCGTGCAGGACCTCTTTATGACCGATACGGCCCGGCAGGCCGATATTGTCCTGCCCGCGCAATCGTGGGCCGAGCGCGAAGGGACCTTTACCAATACCGAGCGGCGCGTGCAACTGTTCCGCGCCGCCACCAAGCCGCTGGGCGAAACGCGCCCCGACTGGTCGGCGCTCAACGAGATTGCGCGGGCGTTGGACGCGCGCTGGAGCTATACATCACCCGCCGAGATTATGCGCGAGATCGCCGGGCAGGTACCGGGCTATGCCGGGATGACGTATGACCGGTTGGCCATGACGGCGCAGCGGCGCGCCTCCGTCCTCACGGTCGGCGCGGAATCGGTCGAACCGGTCCAGATTGCGATGGGCGAGATCTACGGTCATGTGAGCGGCGTTTGCTGGCCGAGTCGGGCCGAGGCGGATGCGGCCGCGAAATTTGAACTGGCGTGGGTCGAGCCCCAGGCTGCGCCGCAGGAACCGAAGGATTATGCGCTGGCGATTTCGCGCTCGCTCTATGATGCCGGAACGCTGGCCGGGCAGACGGCAATCGTACAGTCGCGTGTACCCGCGGTGCGCGTCGAATTGAACGCACACGACGCCGAGGACCTGGGGATCGCGGACGGAAGCAAGGTCAAGCTGACGCTGGATGTGAAACCGGCGCGGGCGCTGGAGCTCGCGGCGCACGTAAATGGGCATGTGCCCCCCGGCGTGGTCCTCGTCCCGAATAATCTGGACGGGACGTATAATCTGCCGATGGGCGCGCGGGCGAAAGTGGAAAAAGTTGCCGGGTAATATGAGGAAATAGCTGGATATGGCG
>JBAVQS010000004.1:0-13998 GCA_049694275.1 Anaerolineae bacterium
GGCGGCCTTTCTTCAAGCGGCAGGGATCAAGCTCAATGTCATTCTGTCCAGTCCTTTGCCGCGCGCCTATCAGACCGCGGAAATAGTCGCCGGCAAGCTGGATCTTGAAGTGACCGAGGAACCGGTACTGGGACCGGGATTTAACGCCAGCAAACTGGACCGGTTATTAGCGCGATACAAGAGCCCGAACGTCATGCTGGTGGGCCATTCTCCGGGGCTGACCCAGGCGATCAAGACGCTGACCGGTGCAAAGATTAAACTCGCCAAAGGGGGCCTGGCGCGCGTCGACCTGGAGGACGCGGGCGTTTTGCGGGGACAATTGGTCTGGCTGGTTCCACCCAAAGTAATCGATGTGAAATAGGAAACCTTGTCAGAGACCGGGGTGCGCAGGTGCGATGATCTGAACGCCGGTTTCAGTAGAGCTATTTCGAGAGGAGCTTTTCGATGCCCGAGATTATTGTCGGCTGTGGGTTGTCGGACGTGAATCGCGCCGATGTGCCGCGCGGCCTGCGCGTGCCCGAGCGGCTGGTCGAATATGCGCAGCGCTTTGAACAGCGGGTAGGCTCGCCGGTCGTTTCGTTCGAGCTCCAGCCCGAAGACTATTGGACGATTCCGGCCACCTTCCCGGATCAATTTGTGCCGCGCAAAAACAATCGCTGGTGGCGCGCCGTGCAAAGCCAGCCCAAACTCTTGCCGATCCTGACCGGTCCGCCATCCCACATGGGGATGCACCAGCCGGTTCAGGGGCGGGATGCGCTCTCTTCCAATTTCTTTAAAAAGTACGAGGCGATTGAAGAGACCAAACAGGCGATGGACTTTGCCCAGTACATCGGCGCCGAGTATTTTGTCCTGCATCTCACGCAGGAGGACAAGTGGAACTGGGCGCGGCACGATCAGATGGAAAAGGCCCTGAAAATTTTCAGCGTCTTTGCCACCTATTACCGCTCGCGCGGCATGTCTTTTGTGCCGGTCATCGAGACATTAGAGTATCCCCAGTTCCCTGCGACCGGGAGCGAAGCCTTTGATCTCCTCAACCGCTGCCGGCGCGTTCTGCCCGAGACCCAGATTGCGTTTGACGTGACGCACCTGTGGAGCTCGCGCAACCGCATGTTGATGTGCGGTGTGTGGCCCGACGCGCAGATCTCGTTCGAGCAGTCGCTCGAATATGCGCTCAGCGCCCTGTGGAAGGACATCTATGTCTATCAGCTCGGGGGCGGCTGGGAATCCGAAACCCACGCCGTGCCGGGGCTGCATCCCCAGGAGGACCCGTTCCGCTTTCCGCTCAAACTGCGGGAGAGCCATGGCGTCTATGCCGAATGTGGCGAGATGGATTTGAACACGACCCTCGAACTGATCACCGACTTTTCCGTTCGCCGGGGCCGCGACCTTCGCCTCGTCCTGGAGGTTTTCGACCGCGATATCGATCAGTCGCTCGAAGCGGTGCGGCTCATTCGCCATGACCTGGTGGCGCGGTCAACGCAGCCATCGCCCGTACCGGCGCCGATCATGATGGAACCGGCCAGGCCCGAGCGCCCGCGCCGGGCTGCGGCCAAACCCGCCAAAAAGGCCGCTAAAAAGAAGGTAGCCAAGAAGGCAAAGAAAAAGTAGGCAATGAAAAACCCCAGGTCACATCGACCTGGGGTTTTGACTTAGTCGCTGGCAATTTCTTGTATCTGCGCATCAGCCAATTCGGCGAGCCGGGCGCGCTCGATGGGAAAGACCGCGTTCGGCGCTCCGGCCGCGGCCCACACCTTGTCAAAGCGGAGGAGCGAGCGATCCATGAGCGTTTGATGGAGATTCCCTTCGGCATGCGCCACCGGCGGCACCCCGCCAATGGCGTACCCGGTCCGGGCGCGAACCTCTTCGGCGTTTGCGATGCGCACGGATTGCACACCGAGGACGCTCGCAATCCGGGCGGGATCGGCGCGGCGGTCGCCGGCGACCAACGCCAGGATGGTGTGGTCCTGTTCGTCGATAAAGATCAGCGATTTGACGATCTGACCCAGTTGCGAGCCGACCGCCTCGGCCGCCAGTTGCGCCGTGCGCGTCGAATTCGGCAATTCCTGGACCTCGATTGGAGAATTCAGCGCGTGCAGGTAATCCCGCACGCGCTCGACAGAACGTGCCATCGGAACAGAATCAGACCGCTTACTGAATGGTGCCGACGCCCGTGATCAAAACGGCATCCGGGATGTTCGGATCAGCCAAAAGATATGAGAGGAAAAGCTGTTGCCCACGGAGATAACCGACGCCTTGCACCGATCCCTGGCTAAAGGTCATCTTGGGGTCGCCGGCCCAGCCGGTCTTGGCCAATTCCGTATCATAAAACTTTTTGACGTCGTCCCACTTGGTGGCTTGCGGGAGGGTATACACCTTGGTTTCGACGTTGCCAAACTTTTGGCCGCTGGCGCCGGCCTGGAACGCCGCCGTGACAGCGTCCTGCATCTTGAGATAGTTCGCATCCGTCGTGGCGGTGGCGCCCGCATAGACAGGCAGGGTCGATAGCGCGACGGGGGCGGGCGGGGAGCTGCAAGCGGCGAGGGCCGCCATGAGCACCAATGCAAGCACAAGCAGCGAAGCGACCTTGAAGGTCTTCATGACACACTCCTTAAAAGGGTAATTTGGTACGTGCTGTGAACAATTATAGCATAAAAAAGAGCGCAGAATGGGCCTTGGGAGGTTCGGCGCGGCAGTACCCGAAAAGGACTATTGCCAAGTTGTGGCCAACGGGTACAATAATAGCTGGGTGGCGACCTTGCGTTTTTGGGCGCCCCGGCTCGTTCGCTTGCGTCGTCGTTTCAACCATTGTTCCAATTCAAAGGAGACTCGCATGCTTGCACGCAAGACCTCTTTCTGCACCAAGCCGTTTTTCTAGTCCGTTCTGTCCGTTTGATGCGCCCGTTGTGACACTCCGGTTATCCTATTTCGTTCCTCAAGGAGGAGACATGAAACGCACTGTTTCGCTCGCACTCATTGCGCTGGTGTTGGCCCTGATGATGGCCTCGGCCGGCGTCCCCGTCACGAACGCCGCGCCCGCCGTTTGCACCGGCGACATTGCGCTCGGCAAAACTGCTCATTCCGACACGGTCAACGCGACCTTTAATACCCGGGTTCCCGCCAATGCCGTCGATGGCGTCATTAGCGATAGCTCGATCTGGCAGAGCGCGAACACGGTTAATACCAGCGGTGAGCATTTCTGGGTAGACCTCGGCTCTTCCACCAATTTCACCGGCATCGAGATTGATTGGTGGCAGGCGGCGACCAGCTTTACGCTGGAATCCTCCGACGACGCGTCGAGCTGGACCACCCTGTCCAGTAACCCCGGCATTGGCCCGAACAACATTACCAAATGGACCGGGAATGCCACAGCCCGGTACGTGCGCGTCAGCGCTTCCCATACCAATACGCTGGACGGCACCATCGGCATGTACGAGTTCAAAGTCGTGTCTCCCACGGCATGCGCGACGAACATGACAGTCAGTTCCTCGCCCAACCCTTCCGTTTACGGCCAGTCCATCACGATTACCGCGCTGTTGACCGCGAGCGACGGCAGCGCGCCGCAGGGCACGGTCGCCTTTGACGTCGATGGGAACCCCATCGCGGCTTGCACCGCCCAGGCGGTCACGGCTGGCAAAGCGACCTGTCTGCTGTCCTCCCCCATTTCGGTGGGCTTGCACACCATTCACGCAACGTTTACCGCTTCAACCGGATGGTTGACCAGCAACAACTCGGTCGTCCAGACGGTGAACCCGGCCAGTACCAAGACGCTGGTCACTTCCAATAATCCGAGCGTCGCCGGTCAGCCGGTTACGTTTACTGCCACGGTCAGCGCCCTGGCGCCCGGTTCCGGCGCGCCCGGCGGCACTGTGGACTTTTCGATTACCGGAATCGGGACGGTCTGCAGCGCGGTCGCAGTGAGCGGCGGGCAGGCGCTTTGTACCCCGGCCTCCCCGCTTATGGTCGGCCAGTGGAGTGTCCAGGCCAGCTACAGCGGCAACGCAAGCTATAACGCCAGTACGGGCGGGCTCACACAGACCGTTGGCAAAGCGAGCACCATCACCACCGTCACTACCGTGCCCGCGCTGGTGAACCCCGGCAACCCGGTGACGCTCACTGCGCAGATTGCCGTCGTCTCGCCCGGCGTCGCGGTCAGCCTCGGCGGCACGGTGAAATTCATGGATAACGGCGTGATCATTCCGAGCTGCGGTCTGGTTGCGGTGAGTTCGCTCAAGGCCACCTGCGGTCCGCTCACCTATGCCAACGGCGGGACCCATACTATCACGGCTATCTACAGCGGTGACGCCAACTACAAGACCAGCCGGGGCTCCATTCCCGGCGGCCTGGTGGTCCGCTGGACGCCCAAAATGTCCGTGCACATCATGAATTCCCGGAACGTGGTCATCACAAGCGCCGTGCCGGGAACAGTCGTCCACGATAACGCAGTCCTGTCCGGCGGCCACGGCACGCCGACCGGTACGGTGACCTTTACCCTTTACTATGGAACGACCTGTTCGGGCGCAGTCGCGCAGCAAACTCTGAGCCTGGTGAGCGGCGCGGCAAGCTCGGGTGTCGCAACCCAGATGAGCACCGGAATCTCGTTTCAGGTTTCGTACAGCGGGGATGCCATGTATGCGCCGATCACCCCCGGCGCGTGCCAGGCGTTGCCAACGCCCTGATCGCCAGGTGCGTAAATAAGAGCGGGGGGATGATCCTTAACGGACCATCCCCCCGCTTTGTTTGTCGCCCGCCCGTGCGCCGTTCAGGAACCTTTGGCCCAGGCGATCTTGCCCGGCAGGAACGGAGAGGCCAGGTCGGGATGCTTGGGGAGAACGCGGACGGTATAGCCGTGCAGTCCGCTCTGCGCCGCCGGAATCATATCGGTCTCATAGAGATAGGTCCCGGGTTCGGGTTGTGCGACCGGTTGCATGGGGGTCGCGCGCCCGTGCACCAACTCGCCGTTTGCATCCACGCGCCCGGCGTAAAGCTCGACGCTCACGTCATTCGGGTCTAATCCGGCGAGGCGAACGTGGGCCCGCGCCGTGATGGAATGGCCGAGGACCGGTTGCGCGATGGCGTCGACATCCTGAACTTCGATCTGAATCTCGCGCCAGTAGGCGTCGAGCCGCGATTTATAGCCGGCGAGCGCTCGGGCGCCCGCCATCTCATCGGCCGCGAGGCGCCGGGCGCGCTCTTCGGTGGGGAGATAAAAGCGCTCAGTATACTCGTGCACCATGCGATGGGTGTTGAATTGCGGGGACAGGCCTCCGATGGAGGCTTTCATGAGCGCGATCCATCGGTGTGGGAGTTTATCGGCGCTGCGATTGTAAAAGGTCGGGGCGACGTCGTGCTCCAGTAAATCGTAGAGGGCTTCGGCTTCGGCGCGGTCCTGAACCTCGTCGCTGGCATAACTTTCGGCCCGGCCGATGGCCCAGCCGAACCGGGGATCATGCGCTTCATCCCACCATCCGTCCAGCGTGCTCAGGTTCAGTGCCCCGTTTGCCGTCGCCTTCATCCCGCTGGTCCCGCTCGCCTCCTGCGGCCGCCGCGGGTTGTTCAGCCACACGTCAGCCCCCTGGACCAGGTAGCGCGCGACCGACATGTCATATTCCTGGATAAAGACGAGGCGTTTGCGGAACTCGGGCCGGCGCGCCAGGCTGACAATCTGGCGAATCAACTCTTTGCCCCCTTCGTCCCGCGGGTGCGCCTTGCCCGCATAAATCAACTGCATCGGGCGCTCGGGATTGTTGAGGATGCGCGCCAGCCGCTCCGGATCGCGCAGCAGGAGGACCGCGCGCTTGTATGGCGCAAAGCGGCGCGCAAAGCCAATCGTCAGGACCGCGGGGTCGAGCACGTCGCCCGCAATCTCGATTTCGGACTGGGGCGCGCCGCGCTGTTCGAGCTGCGCGCGCAGCCGGTTGCGCGCATAGACCACCAGCCATTCACGCCGCCGTTCGTGTGTCCGCCACAACTCGTCATCCGGAATCCGCTCGGCGCGCTGCCAGGCCTTTTCATCCGCCGGTTCCTCGCGCCAGCGGGCGCCGAGGTACCGGTCATAGATCTGGTCCATCTCGCGCGAGATCCACGAGCGAAAGTGAACGCCGTTCGTCACATGGGTGATCGGGATTTCATCCGCCGGCGCGCCGGGCCACAGGTTGCTCCACATCTGGCGGCTGACCACGCCGTGCAGGCGGCTGACGCCGTTGCGATAGCTGGCGAGGCGGAGCGCGAGGACAGTCATACAGAACGGCTCGTTCTCGTCGTATGGGTTTTGCCGGCCGAGGGCGAGCAGGTCGCGGCGCGGGATGCCGAGCCGCGAGTAAAACTCGCCAAAATAGCGGTCCATCAGGTACGGCGCGAAATAGTCGTGCCCTGCGCTGACGGGTGTGTGGGTGGTAAACACCTGGCCCGCCGCCGCCGCCTCCTGCGCCTCGGCAAACGAGAGCTTGTGCTCTTCCATGAACCGGCGGACGCGCTCGAGCGCCAGAAAGGCCGAGTGCCCCTCGTTCATGTGATACACGGTCGGCTCTAATCCCAGCGCCCGCAGGGCATAGCACCCGCCAATCCCCAGCATGATCTCTTGCTTGATCCGGTTCTCGACATCGCCGCCGTAGAGCTGGTCGGTGAGGTCATGGTCGGCCGGCGTATTTTCGGGAATGTTCGTGTCGAGCAAATAGAGGGGCACGCGTCCCACCTGGGCGCGCCAGATCTGCGCGACAATCGCGCGTCCGGGATAGGCGACCGAGATCGTAATCGGCCGGCCATCGGGACGGCGCTCGAGGACCAGCGGCAGGTTGTAAAAGTCATTGTCGACGTATGTCTCCTGCTGCCAGCCCCCCTCGTTGAGCGACTGCCGGAAATATCCCTGCTGGTAGAGCAGCCCCACGCCGACCATTGGGATGCCGAGGTCGCTCGCCGATTTGAGATGGTCGCCTGCCAGCACGCCGAGGCCGCCTGCAAAGATCGAGAGGCATTCGGTAATGCCAAACTCGGCGGAGAAATAGGCAATGCGCGGGCCGGTCGTCGCGCCGTGCGTGCGGCGGAACCACGCGCTCTTGCCCCCCATATACACGTCAAAATACTGGAGGACGCCGGCCAGGTGCGAGAGGTAGCCTTCGTCGGTCGCGGCCGCATCCAGCGTGGTCTGGTCGATCGCGCCGAGCATTCGGACCGGATTGTGCCCGCTGCTCTCCCACAGATCGCTGTCCAGCCGGCGAAAGAGCTCGATCGTCGCGTGATCCCATGACCAGCGGAGATTGTACGCGAGGTCGCGGAGCGGCTCCAGGGGCGGCGGGAGAAAGGGAATAACCGTAAATGTTCGAATAGGCTTCATACTGCAATCCCCTTGGTGCGCGCCAGGATCACGCGCACGCGACGCAGGGTAATAATCCTTAAAAAGAGAAGCCAGGACCTGCGCTTGTTATTTCGAGCCCGCGCTGGATGCGGGTAAGAGACCCATTCTTTCACCGGAGATTTCTCACTCCGTTCGAAACAACCGGGCGCAGGTCCTGGCAGAGATTTCTCACCCGCGCTTAGGCGGGTGAGAAATGACAGTTGGGGCAGGTCAGGACATGGACGGCCGGAACGAGGCGAGGACCTTCATATAGTTCGCGCGCTCGAACACGGTCGGCATCGGGACCGACTTTTGACTCATGCTCCCGCGCATCTGCTGGATGCTCTCGTACTCGTGCTCATACATCCACTCGTTCACCTGCTTGAGCAGGGTGCTGAGGTGGGAGATCCCCTTTTCGAGCACGGACGAGGTCGTCATCGCGATGTTCGCGCCCGCCATCATCGCCTTGAGCACATCGCGGCCGGTATGTACGCCGCCGGTCACCGCCATGTCGGCCTGGATGCAGCCGTAGAGGATGGCGATCCAGCGCAGGCGCAGGCGCAGCTCGTACGAGGTCGAAAAGTCGAGGTTCGACACCACCTCGAGGTTCTCCAGGTCAATGTCCGGTTGGTAAAAGCGATTGAACAGCACGATGCCGTTCACGCCCGCCCCGTCCAGCTTTTTGGCAAAGTTGGCGAACGAGGTAAACTGCGAGCCCAGCTTGACGGCGACGGGGATGTGAATCGACGATTTCACCTCGCGGACGAGGTCGAGATACATCTCTTCGATCTCGTCGCTCGTCTGGTCGGGGTTGGAGGCCACATAGTAAATGTTCAACTCTAACGCGTCCGCGCCCGCCTGCTCGATCTTTTGAGCATAGTCCAGCCAGCCGCCCGCCGAGATTCCGTTCAGGCTGCCGATCACGGGAATGCTGACCGTCTGCCGGGCGCGGTGGAGCAGCTCGATATAGTCGTCGGGCCCGATGTTGTACTCCATCGCGGGAAAATAGTTCAGCGCCTCGGGGAAGCTCTCTTCCGCATAGTTGAGAAAGTAATCGAGCTGGTGGCTGGCGAGCGCGATCTCTTCTTCAAACAGCGAGTGCATGACGATCGCCGCCGCGCCGGCGTCTTCCAGCCGCTTGAAATTATCCAGCTTGCGGGTCAGCGGCGAGGCAGAGGCGACTATAGGATTCTTGAGTGGTAAACCGAGATACGTCGTCGATAGGTCAATCATCTTTGACTCCTCAGGGCTATTTTCTTGTTTACTCTTTCTTTCCGTTCCCGGCGTTGCTGTAGTGGATCTGAGCGAGCTGCTCATAGAGCTGCCAGCGCACGTTGACGTCGTGCTGCGCCTCTTTGAGCAGCTTTTCGGCGGCCTCTTCGTTGCTCTGCACCAGCATGGTATAGCGCGCCTCGTTGTAGGTGTATTTCTGCAGCGGGATCGACGGCGCCTTGGAATCGAGCTGGAGCGGGTTTTTGCCCTGCTCGACTAGCGTCGGGTTGTAGCGGAATAGCGGCCAGTGCCCCGCCTGGACCGCCAGCTTTTGCTGTTCCAGCCCCTGGACCATATCGATGCCGTGCGCAATGCAGTGGCTGTAGGCGATGATGAGCGAGGGACCCTCGTAGGCTTCGGCTTCGAGGATCGCCTTGATGGTCTGGCCGTCGCTGGCGCCCATGGCGACCCGGGCGACATAGATGTTGCCATAGGTCATGGCGAGATAGGCCAGGTCCTTTTTGATCCCCGACTTGCCGCCTGCCGCGAACTTGGCGACGGCGCCGCGCGGCGTGGCCTTGCTCATCTGGCCGCCCGTGTTCGAGTACACCTCAGTGTCGAGCACCAGGACGTTGACGTTGCGGCCCGAGGCAAGGACGTGGTCCAGCCCGCCATAGCCGATGTCATAAGCCCAACCGTCGCCGCCCATGATCCAGACGCTCTTTTTCACAAAGACGTCGGCGATGCTCAGGAGCTCGCGCGCCTCGGCCATCAACGGCGCGCCGTTCGCCCCGACCAGGGCTTCCAGCCTCTCCTTGAGCGCCTGCACGCGGCCGCGCTGTTTCAGAATTCCGGTCTCGTTCGACTGGTCGGCGTGGAGGATTCCATCCACCAGTTCCTGGCCGACCTCAGAGACGAATTGGGGCAGGAGCTCGGAAGCATATTCCAGCCGCTTGTCGAGCGTGAGGCGGAAGCCGAGCCCGAATTCGGCGTTATCTTCAAAGAGCGAGTTCGACCAGGCCGGGCCGCGCCCGTCGCTGTTCTGCGCCCAGGGGGTGGTTGGCAGGTTGCCGCCATAGATCGACGAGCAGCCGGTCGCGTTCGCCACAATCGCGCGGTCGCCAAAGAGTTGGCTTACCAGCTTGACGTAGGGGGTCTCGCCGCAGCCCGAGCACGCGCCCGAGAATTCGAACAGCGGGTCGAGCAGTTGGGCATCCTTGACCAGATGGGTCGCCAGCCGGGTGCGGTCGGCGTCGGGAATGCTGTCAAAGAACTTCCAGTTGGCGTTCTCCTGCTCGCGAATCGGCGGCTGGGGCGCCATGTTCACGGCCTTGAGCTTGACCTCGGTCTTGTTCTTGACCGGGCAGACCTCCACGCAGAGGGAGCAGCCGGTGCAGTCCTCCGGCGATACCTGCAGGCTGTAGAGCGCGTCCGGGAATTCCTTCCACCTGGCCGCTGCGGTCTTGAAGGTCGCCGGCGCGCCGGCAAGCTGGTTCTTCTCAAACACCTTGGCGCGAATCACGGCATGCGGGCAGACGAGGACGCACTTGCCGCACTGGATGCAAATCTTTTCATCCCACACCGGAATTTCGAGCGAGATGTTGCGCTTTTCCCACTGCGCGGTCCCCGTCGGGTAGGTGCCATCCACCGGCATCTTGCTCACCGGCAGGTCGTCGCCGCGACCGGCGATAATCTCGGCGGTTACCTCCTGCACGAACGCGGGCGCCTCGGCCGGAACCGCCGGGCGCAGGTCAAACGTGCTCGTCACGGTGGCCGGCACCTGGACCTGATGGAGATTTTCGAGCGTTGCGTCGACGGCGGCGAAATTCTTTTTCACGATCGCCTCGCCGCGTTTGCCATACGTCTTTTCAATCGCGTGCTTGATCTGCTCGATCGCCTCTTCGCGTGGGAGGACGCCGCTGATGGCAAAAAAGCAGGTCTGCATGATCGTGTTGATGCGGGCGCCCATGCCGGTCTCGCGGGCAACCTCATAACCGTCGATGACAAAGAATCGCAGTTTCTTGCTAATGATCTGCTGTTGAATCCCGCGCGGCAGCGTGTCCCACGTGCCTTCCTTGCCGTGCGGGCTGTTGAGCAGGAACACGGCGCCCGGCCGGGCCGCGGCCAGCACGTCAAAGCGCTCCAGCAGGTTGAACTGGTGGCAGGCGATGAAATTGGCCTCCCGGATCAGATAGGACGAGTGAATCGGCTTGGGGCCAAAGCGCAGGTGCGAGATCGTGGTCGAGCCGGATTTCTTCGAGTCATAGACGAAATAGCCCTGGGCATAGTTCGGCGTATCTTCGCCGATGATCTTGATCGAGTTCTTGTTCGCGCCGACCGTGCCATCCGCGCCCAGCCCGTAAAAGAGACAGCGGATCGTCTTGTCGTCCTCGGCCGAGAAATTCGGGTCGTACGAGAGGCTGGTGTGCGTGACGTCGTCGTTGATGCCGATGGTGAAATGGTTCTTGGGGTGTGGCTTGCTCATCTCGTCGAAAATGCCCTTGACCATCGCGGGCGTAAATTCCTTGGACGAGAGCCCATAGCGGCCGCCGATGATGCGCGGCATGCTCTGGAAGGGGGCAAGCCCGTCGTTCAGCGCTTCGACGCAGGCATCGACCACGTCGAGATAGAGCGGCTCGCCGCCGGCGCCCGGCTCTTTGGTCCGGTCGAGGACGGCGATCGTCTTGACCGTGGCGGGCAGGGCCTTGACGAAATGCTCGATCGAGAATGGGCGATAGAGGTGAACTTTGAGCACGCCGACGCGTTCACTGCGCGGGGCGAGGTATTCCACCGTCTCCTGCGCGATCTCGGCGCCCGAGCCCATCACCACGATGACGCGCTCGGCATCCGGCGCGCCGACATAGTCAAACAGGTGATACTGGCGGCCGACGACCTGCGCGAACTGGTCCATCGTCTGCTGCACGATGGCCGGGGTGGCGAGGTAATAGGGGTTGACCGTCTCGCGGCCCTGGAAATAGACGTCCGGGTTCTGCGCCGTGCCGCGCATCACCGGCTTGTCGGGGGTGAGCCCGCGGGCGCGATGGGCGCGCACCAGGTTGTCGTCGATCATCGCGCGCAGGTCCTCGCGCGCGAGCTGTTCGATCTTTTGCACTTCGTGCGAGGTGCGGAACCCGTCAAAAAAGTGGATGAACGGGAGGCGCGCCTGCAGCGTGGCCGCATGGGCGATCAGCGCAAAATCCATCACCTCCTGCACCGAGTTCGAGCAGAGGAGGGCAAACCCGGTCGAGCGGGTCGCCATGACATCGCTGTGATCGCCGAAAATCGAGAGCGCCTGCGCGGCGAGCGAGCGGGCGCTGACGTGAAAGACGGTCGAGGTGAGCTCGCCCGCGATCTTGAACATGTTCGGGATCATCAGGAGCAGCCCCTGGCTCGCCGTAAAGGTGGTGGTCAGCGAGCCGGTCTGGAGCGCGCCGTGCACCGCGCCCGCCGCGCCCCCTTCGCTCTGCATCTCGACGACGAGCGGGATAGTGTTCCAGATATTCTTTTTCCCTTCGGACGACCATTGGTCCGACCATTCGCCCATGGGCGACGAGGGGGTAATCGGATAAATCGCAATCACTTCGCTGAGCTGATGAGCGACATAGGCCGCCGCTTCATTTGCATCCAGCGTAATTGTCGTTCGTGGCATGATTGATACCTCATTCCTCAAAAGATGAGCACAATGATTTTCGTATTTTTCTATAGTTTCTCAGAAATCGCCCGGTCAGCCTAGTGGCAATTGACCCTTTATTTGTCGGTTCGCTGCCCCAATCAGGCAATCCCAAACGCCTAATTTAGCGGGTGGAGGTCAAAATCGAGTCCTAATCCAGTTCAAATTACGGCGCGTTTAGGGGGAGGCCGGAGGATGCGGGCAGGTTTGAAACCTGCCTTGTTGATCCGCACGAAATCGGTGATAATAAACCCCTGGGGCTGTGTCCAAATCTATTTCAAGGGAAAGGGTCCATGGAAGAGCAAACCATTTTCGAGCTGCAAAGCAAGATGTCTTCCGGCGCGCTCACCGCACGCGAGCTGGCCGAGCAGTACCTGGCGCGCATGGACCGGATCATGCAGGAGTGCCTCGACGCGATGCAGCGCCTCGGCGTGGTGCTCGTCGACCCCGCGAATGTCGAGCCTGTCAAGGAATTAGAGCCGACCGAGTTGGCCGTCCTGCTCTATGAATTCAAGGCGGACCTGAATGCCTACCTGGCACAGCGGGGGGAGACGGTCGCCGTGCATTCGCTCCAGGAGCTCATCCCCCGCCGCGGTTGCCGGTTATCCGCACATCACCCTGCCGGCCGGATACGTCCACGGCCTGCCCATCGGCGTCTCGTTCTTTGCCGGGCCGTATCAGGAGGACCGGCTCATCCGGTTCGCCTACGCGCTGGAGCAGGCGATGCCGGTCCGCCAGCCGCCGAAATTTTTGCCTACTATTCCCCTTTAAAGACCGGCTTGCGCTTGCTCAGAAAAGCCTCCTTGCCTTCGCAGTAATCGTTGCTGTCATAGACGCGGCGGCGGAGGCTCTGGATGCGCTCAAAGGTCTCGGGGCTCAGCGGGTGCGAGCTGCTGAGAATCCGCAGTTGCTCTTTCATCACCTCGATGCTGAGCGGCGAATTTTCGGCGATCTGCGCGGCCACGCTGTAAGTAAAAGGCTCGAGCTGGTCCGCGGGCACGAGGTGATTCAGAATCCCTATGCGGAGGGCGCGCTCGGCCTCGACCGGCTGGGCGGTAAAGAACATCTCGCGCGCGACCCGCTCGCCGACAATATTTATAAAGTGCAGAATGCCGGTCGAGTTGTAGGGGACGCCCAGCTTGGCGGGGGTCATCGTAAAAGAGGCGGTGGGACTGCCGATGGTGATATCGCAGGTAAACACCAGGTCGCAGGCGCCGCCCCACACGCCCCCTTCGATCATCGCAATCACCGGCGCTGGGAAATGTTGAATCCCGCGCAGGACCTGCTCGATCGGGTCGCCGTAGGAAAGGGGATCGCGGCCCGGCTCGGGGAGCTCGGTGACGTCGAGGCCGGATGACCAGACCCGCACCCCCGGCTCGGCCCGGAGCACCACCGCGCGCACCTTGTGCCGCTGGAGGTTGTGCAGCGCCGAGGTCAGTTCGCCCAACAGGGCGCAGGACAGGCTGTTGCGCTTGGCGGCGTTGGTCAATGTGATGGTTCCGATTTGCTCTTGACAATCGGTCAGGACGAATGGCATACGGTCATCTCCTTCTGCCTCACCCCCCGACCCCCTCTCCTGAATGTAAGAACAGCATTCAGGAGAGGGGGGAGTAAAGAGGTAACGCATATCGCTTGCGCAGGCAGAGGAGTAAAGGGGTAACGCATACTGCTTGTGCAGGCGGGAAAGTAAAAAGGTAACATTTGTTGCTTTCGCGAATGGGGTGGGCAGAGCGCTGGCCTGCCTCCCCCTCTCCTGACCAATGCACTTTGGTCAGGAGAGGGGGCC
>JBAVQS010000005.1:0-30572 GCA_049694275.1 Anaerolineae bacterium
GCACGAACAGGTCGAAAAACGTGAGCTAGAGCGAATTCCACGTGGCTTTAAGGCATCGGCGTAGGGGCAATCCCTTGTGGTTGCCCTCGGCTTGGGCAGGCACAAGGCGCTGCCCCTACGACCAGACCGTAAATGGAATTGGAATTCGCTCTAGCGCTTATTCAGTCGCGACAGAGAAAGAGGTTGACGACGCGCATCGTCATGACCACCTCGCCCTTCTGGTTCAGCACCTCGATAAAGGTATTGACAATCCCCCGGTCGGGCTTGGTGCGCGACCGGCGCGCCTCGCGGATCGTGGCGCGGACCGAGAGCGCGTCATTCGGGCGAACGGGCAGAATCCAGCGCAGTTCGTCGATCCCCGGCGAGCCGAGCCCCGCGACCGTCGAGACATAGTGCGCGGCATAGAGCCGCATCATCAGCGCGCACGTAAACCATCCGCTGGCGATAATCCCCCCGTACATGCTCCCCTGCGCCGCCTCCGGGTCCGTATGAAAGGACTGCGGATCATACCGCCGCGCAAAGTCGAGCATCTCGCCCTCCTCTGCCTTGATCGGCCCGAACGCGTGCACCGTGCCGGGGATATAATCTTCGAAATAGCGGTCGTTCTGTGGAGTGGTAAAGTTATCGGTAGACATGAAAAATAAATCATTCCTTTGCGCCGCTCACTCTGCGGGCTTGCCCCATTTCTTGCGGCGATGGTCCAGAATCTTTTTCGGCGGCAAGATACGCTTCCATTCGAGACGCGGCCTCCCAAAATTAACGAGCAACGCCACGTCACAATCGCTTCCCGCGAAATAGTCGATGACCTGCGCCATCTCGTCGTTCGTCAGATTATGCGAATGCGCCTTGATCTCTACGAGAACATTCGGTATGCACCTTCATGCACGCGCCGATGACCTTGTAGGTCACATCCTGATGCGGCGCCTCACTGACAAGTCCCATCGTAGCAGCTCATCCTCTCAAGCATTCGATGAATAGTACGCATACTCGCGCGCGTGTGGACCGAGCGTCAGCGGATTTCAAAGCGGCCCTCGAAAGTGCCGAGGGTCCATAAACGGATGACAAGTACCTATCCGTTTATCCGCTGTTCCATCCGTTGACGCCGCTATCCGTTGACACCCTTTACTTCCTCTTTCCTTCTATCCGCGCGATCAACCCCCGCGTCCTTTCTATCTCCTCCGCCGCGCGGTCCCCAAAGGTCTCGTAATTCCGCAGCGCTGCATACGCATACGCGCGCGCATCGGCCAGGCGGCCGGCGTTAGCGAGGGTGAGGGCGATGTTAAAGCGATATTTCCCTGCTTCATACCAGTTGCTTGCCCCCTCTGCGTATTGGATTCCCTCGCGCCAGTGGAACAGCGCACGGTCGCGGTCTCCTGCATCGTCGTAAATAAGGCCGAGTTGGTTGTGGAACGCAGCGCGGTCATTTACCATATCCTGAGGCGATAGCTCGAGCGCCTGGAGGTAATAGCGCAGGGCCTCATTTAAATGCCCGAGCACCTCCATCGCCGGTTTTTTCGCTTCTCGCGCCTCTTCAAACCGCTCCTGTGCCACTGATCCCAGTTGGCCCAGGCACTTGCTCTGTCCCAGGTGGTCGCCCTCGTCGCACAATTCCAGGCTGCGCCTGTACCACTGCTCGGCCTGGGTGAGGTCGCGGATGGAGGGAATGTTCTCGTAGGCGGTGCCGAGGTTAAAGGCCGCAATAGCCTCGTGCAGGTCATCTTGGATCTTTTGTGCTAGCGCAAGCGCTTCTTTGTAAGATTCTATACATTCAGGGAGATTTCGCTCCCGCTGAATTCCACCTAGCTCGTGAAGTGATGAGCCCAAGGAAAGAACACTGTTGCGCTCCGCACCATCCAACGATCCGGCTGGTTTTGCAAGCGCGGTTGCGGCGCGCTGTCGGCTCCAATCGACGCGCCCGCGCTGCAATCGTTCTGCCTCGGCCCACCGCCGTGTTCCTCTCGCCAGTCGGACGCGATACTCTGTGACGAGCCCCCACTCCTCTTCGCGTCCGGGGAGCGGGCCGCCGGTGGCGGGGTCCACGAAATCGGGGACGATCTCGTTCACCAGTTGCGCCCACTCCGCCCGGCGGCCGGTGTGGTCGTAGAATTCATCCAGGCCCTGCATCGTGTTGATGACGGTGCCCCACCACTCGTTCTGCCGCGCCAACCGTCGGGCATGGAGGAGGTTGGCCTCTTCGGTGTTCAGCGCGACGATGACGTCGCGGTGGCCCTCATTGTATTGGCGGTGGTAATGGTTCCCCAGCGTGCCCAGGGCGGAGGCGAAAGCGCGGGTGGCGGCGAAGGCCCCCACCCCCTGCCCCTCCCCCGCGGCCAGCGGGAGAGGGGGGTAATACTGGTTGAATAGTGATTGAAAGAACCAGGGGAGGGCGGGGTGGATGGTGTAATAGCCGTTGCCGTGAGCGGTGAGGAGGCCGATTTCGGTGGCGCGGTCGAGGAGGGCGATGCCCGTTTCACGGGTGAGGCCGCGGACTTCGGGTAAGTTTCCAATATCGGGATCGCCCATCCAGCGCAGCGCGTCCACATTCACAAACCCTTGAAAGAAATGGAGGAGGGCGAGGATTTTGCGCTCGTCGCCGGTAAAGGCGGTTTCAAAGCCATAGGCGAGGGACGCGCCGAGGGAGCGGCTGCGCCCCTGCGCCGGCTCGTCGTCAAAGGCGGACTGGCCCGCGCGGAGCCGGGCGACAAAATCCTCGACCTCGGCCCACTCGCTCAGCCCCTGACGGAGCGCCTGCCCGGCGAGGACGGTGAGGGTGAGGGGGTTGCCCTGCGAAAAGCGGAGGAGCGGGGTCCAGTCCTTGACGGCGGTGATGCGGCGGTTGTTCTTTTCGGCGATGGCGCGCACCAACTGGAACTGCTCCTGCATTGGCATCGGCGGGAGGGTGATGCGCGTGGGCAGGTCGCCCAGCCAGCCGCGCTCATCCCGCCGCGAGGTGAGGAGGAATTTCGCCTGCGTGCGCGCCGCATCGCGGAGGAAATCGGCCAGCTCCTTTTGCTCCGCCGCGCTCCATGCCGATGGCGTGCCCGCCGGGAATCCAGCCACCGGCTCGACATTGTCCCAGACCCAGAGGATGGGGATCGCTTGCAGAATCTGGAGCGCGATGCCTCGCTGGTCCTGGACCGTGAGGGCCAGCCAGTTGATCCGGTTCTGTTCGAGGAGGGACTCGAACACGCGCCCGAGGGTGTCGAGCCCCTGAGACAATGGCTTGTATTGCTCGAACGAGGTGAACAGCACCGGCCCCTGCAATCCGCCGGTCTCGACATACCAGCGCGCGAACTCGGCGGCGGTGGCGGTCTTGCCGCTCCCCGCATAGGCGTGGAGGAGGACGATGTGCTGGGTGTCAAAGGCGCGGTCGAGGCCCAAGAGGGTTTCGTCGCGGCCGAAAAAGCCTACGTCGGGCGGCGGGGGGACCCCTTGCAGTTCGCGCGGTTTGGTATCGAGCGTGATCTGAAACGCGGCGGTCGCCGGCTGGGGCCGCGCGAGCGCAACCGGCGCGGCCTCGTACACCACCGGCACCGGCCAGTCCTGAAGCTCGACCGGGTCGTAGGCGATGGAGCGGAGGGGATTGGCGGCCAACTGCTTGCGGCCCAGGGTCACCGCCTCGCCGAGGGTCTGGCCGCGCACGAGCGCGCCATAGAGGTCGGCGACGAACTGCGCGGCGGTCACCACATAGACGTTATAGCGCATCGCCACGACGCCCGCCACCCCCGCATCCATCACCTCTTGCGCCAGCGAGCCAAAGGCGCGCACCTGCGCATGCACATTCTGCTCCCCGCTCTCGCTTGGCGCGGGGGTGGGTTCCGGTTCGGAGTGGGCTGACCGGCAGGCGTTGAGGACGAGGATGGGGATGCCGGTTTGGACCAGGAGCCGGCCGAGGCGCGGGCCATCGACCAGTTCGAGGTTGTCCTTGACCCCGGGGTTCTCAAAGGCGAGATAGCCGTGCTTGCCGGTGCGGTTGTCCCCATAGAACTGGGCGTGGTTGAACGGGAGCGCCAGCTCGCCAAAATCCTGATACACCCCGTGCCCGTCAAAGTGAACGATGTGATACGGCTTGCCCTGCGCGTGTGCGGCGGTCAGGACGTGCTCCAACTGCGCGAAGATCGGTGGGCGGAGCACGTCGAGTTGAAAGGCTTTGCGCGCGTCTTCGTTCAGGCCCTTGAGCAGGCGCGTCGCGACCGAGCGGAACGGCACATCGTCCCCTCCGCTTGGCCGGCAGATGACGAGCAGAATGCGGAGGGGATCGGAGGTGGGCGCGGGGATGGTGGGGGCCTTGACACTGCTGGGCTGAGCGCGCACAAAGGACTGAGCGGTGAGGGCGAGCGTAGCCTGTGACCGGGGATCGCGGAGGAGCTCCCAGGGGATGGTCGTCGCCTCGCGCACATCGGTGACGATCTCGACGCGTGTTTCGTTCAAGCGGTCTCGCGCCGCTGTCCAGATTTCCCCTGTGTCCTGACCCTTGATGAAAATGGTCTTGAAGAGCTCGCCGCCAATCTCGGCCATGCGCGCTTGAATGCGCTGGGCGATTTTGGGCGCGGGGTCCTGCGGGTGCTGGAGATAATCCTCGAAATACCAGCGGAGGTCGGTCGCGTCCTGCTCCTCCAGCTTGAAGTGGACCGTGACGCCATGTTCCAGGGGGCCATGGTCCGCCTGTTCATATTGAACCGTGATGCGGTAGTCGTCCTGTCCCTGGGCCATCTGCTTGAGGCGAAGTCTCGCAGTCATGCCGGCTCCTTTGTGGTCGTTCTGGATAGCCTGTCGTCGCATCCGATTCTAGCACCCGGCAGGGCGAACGTCAATTGCGGGCGTCAACGAATGCCGCGCGCCTGCCTGTCATTTCGAACCCGCGTTTTTAGCGGGTGAGCCGATTAGGTCTCCCAAAGGGACGTTCCGCCTTTGGGAAAATCTCGCTGACGCCAAACACGACCGGACGGTTCAAGCGCGGTAGTGGCGTGGCCGCGCGAGCGAGATTTCTCCCTTCGGTCGAAATGACAAATGAAGTCGGTCGAAGACAAATGAAGTCGGTCGAAGACAAACGAAGTAGGTCGAAACAACTGTTCATGCGCTTTTCACCTCGCGCCGTGGGATGGGCTTGCGCGAAATGACAGGAACCCAAGTCCTGATATAATGTCGGCGGGCGAGAGGAGGGGGAGACCATGACTATCGAGTATCGAGTGACGCGCAGGGAAGTGGCGCGGGCGATGATGCAGTCGGGCCGGACCTGGCGCACGCTCTTGATCTATGCGGCGGCGATTGCCGCGCTCTTTTTGTTTAGCCGCTATACCTCGCGTGGGGGCAACCTGAGTCTGACGGATGCACTCACCGCGGTGGGGTTCGGGTTGGTCGTCATCGTCGCCGCGCCGCTGTTCGCCGTCGCGTTAGCCAAGACGGATAAGCGCGTGCTGACCATCGACGCAAACGGAATCGAGACGACCATCGGCAAGCAGCACGGGCGCAAGGCGTGGCGCGACCTGGCGAGCGTCGTTCCGGCGGGCGACTTGGTCGTGATGACGGGCAAGAATGGGAATCTCTTTTCGGTCCCGCGCCGGGCCTTTGCGACGGAGGCCCAGCGGGACGAGTTCATTCGATTGGCGCAGGGGTGGTACGCGGACGCGCGAAAATAAAAGCCGCCATTCACAATTTTTACAGGAGCATTTCATGCAAGTCTATGATTCGATGACGGACAGGATCGAGGCGTTTATTCGCAAGCAGTATCTGTTTTTTGTCGCGACCGCGCCGTTGAACGCGGCGGGGCATGTGAACCTGTCGCCCAAGGGGGTGGACAGCTTTCGCATTCTATCGCCCACCCGCGTGGCGTATATGGACCTCATTGGCAGTGGGAACGAGACGGCGGCGCACCTGCTCGAAAACGGGCGGATTACGTTCATGTTCTGCGCCTTCGAGGGCGCGCCGAATATCCTGCGGCTGTACGGCGAGGGGCGCGCGGTGCGGCCCGGCCAGCCCGAGTGGGAGGAGCTGGCCGCACACTTTATGATCTATCCGAGCACGCGGCAGATTATTGTGGCCGATATTACGCGGGCGCAGACCTCGTGCGGCCATGGCGTGCCGCTGTACGATTATATCGGCGAGCGCGACCAGCATTTCAAGTGGGCGGCGAAAGTGGGCGAGGCGGGGCTGGTCGCGTACCAGCAAAAGAATAACGCGTGCAGTATTGACGGCCTGCCGGCCGGGGTTCCGGAAGGCGCATCCTGAGTCAGGACGAGAGGAGCGGCGAATGGCGGCGATTGTAGTGACGGTCTTGATCGGTGTTCTGGGTGGGCTGGCGGTGGGGGTGCAGGGTCCGCTGGCGAACGCGATCAGTGTGCGGCTCGGCGGCGCGGCCAGCAGCCTGGTCGTTCACGTGAGCGGCGCGGTTCTATCGGCGCTGGTGCTCATCCTGCGCGGCGGCGAGCAGATCGGGAACTGGCGCGAGCTCCCGTGGTACATGTGGGGCGCGGGCGCGTTCGGCGTCATCCTCTATCTCACGATCAGCTATACCATGCCCCGGCTCGGCGCCACCGCCGCGATCGCGCTCATCATTATCGGGCAGCTTGCGGCGGGGATGGTGATTGACCAGTTCGGCCTGTTTGGCACGGCGCTCCGGCCCATCGACCCCACGCGCGTCGTCGCGGCGCTCTTGCTCCTGGCCGGGGGATATCTGGCTGTCCGTTAGGTTGATTGACACATCGGTAGCGGCCCGTTAGAATAACGGCGCAACACGACCCGAGGGGAACATGTCCGATTCTCGCGATCATCAGATTCAACAGCTCCAGGCGACCATCGCCCAGTTGGAGGCGCAGCGCGCCTTGCTGGGCGATGCGGTGGTCGAGACCTCCCTCGCCGTGCTGCGCCCACAGTTGGCCGCGCTCCAGGCGGAGCCCCTCCCCGCTCCGGTTCAGGAGCGCCGCCTCGTCTCCATCCTCTTTGCCGATGTCGTCGGCTCGACCGCGCTTGCCGAAAGCATGGACCCCGAAGAGTGGCACGAGATTATCAAGCGCCTCCATACGCAGATCGGCGAGATCATCCGGCGACATCAGGGGGGCATCTCGCAGTACCTCGGCGACGGCGCGCTGGCGCTGTTCGGCGCCCAACAGCCGAGCGAGTTCGACGCCGAGAATGCCATCCGGGCCGCGCTCGAGATCCAGGCCGATGTCAGTACACAGGCCGGTCGCCCGCAGGAACCTGATACGGGGAGCCTGCAACCCGCGCTGGGGGACTTACATGCGGCCCGGGCCCTGCGCCTGCGCGTCGGCGTTCATACCGGCCTGGTCGTGACCGGCGAGGGCGGGATGGACACCCGCAAAGAGTTGATGGCGAGCGGCGATGCGATGAATCTCGCCGAACGGCTGCAGGAAGCGGCGCCGCCGGGCGGGGTGCTCATCTCGCACGATACCTATACACACGTGCGTGGGGTATTCACCATCACGCCGCAGTCACCGATGACGGTCGCGGGACGGAGCGAGACGCTCCAGACCTACCTGGTTCACGGCGCCAAGCCGCGTCCCTTTCGCACGGTCACGCGCGGCGTGGCCGGCGTGCAGACGCGCACGGTGGGCCGCGCGGCGGAATTGCAAACGCTTCGGGCGGCATATCTCGACGCCTGGCAGAACCGCCGGACGGTGTGGGCGCAGGTGATCGGCGAGCCCGGCGTCGGCAAGAGTCGCGTCCTCGACGACCTGCGCGATTGGATCGACCTGCGCGTGGAAAACGTGCGTCTGCTGCGCGCCCGCGCCCTGCCCGGCGACCCGCGCGAGCCGTATGCTCTCATCCGGCGAATGTGGTTTGACCGCTTTCAGATTGCCGAGGATGAGCCGATTGCCGGCGCCGAAGCAAAATGGGTGGCGCAGTTTCGAGCATTGTGGGGGGCCAGCGACGCCCCGCCAGGCGAGATTGAAGAGCGCGCGCACGCGCTGGGCCTGTTCGTCGGGCTCCCTTTTCAATCCAGCCCTTATATCGGCGCGATGCGCACCGACCCGGTCCAGCTCAAGGGCCGCGCCCTCGTCGTGAGCCGCGAGTTGCTGGCGGTGCTGCGCCGGGCGTCGCCCATCGTCATCCTCCTCGAAGACTTGCACTGGGGAGATTCCGCCTCATGGGAGTATCTTCAAACGGTGATCCTCGAGGCGGATGGGGAGGAAGAGGGGCAGGGGATGTATGTGCTGGCGACGGCGCGCCCGGATTGGGCTGTGCCGGATACGCTCTCCGGGCATCCCGCCTTTCGCAAGATTGAGCTGTCGCCGCTGTCGGACGAATCCTGCCGGGAACTGGTGCATGCGCTCCTGGCACGCGTCGAGGGGTTCCCGGATGCGATGGAGCGGATGGTCGTCGGACGCGCCGAGGGGGTGCCCTATTTTGCCGAAGAGCTGGTGAACCTGCTCATCGATCGCGGCGTCGTCGACGTGCACGGCG
Organism: Anaerolineae bacterium; assembly: GCA_049694275.1. GTDB lineage: Bacteria > Chloroflexota > Anaerolineae > UBA4142 > SHND01 > JBAVQS01. The sequence continues at coordinate 8,422 of JBAVQS010000005.1, forward strand.
AGCCCTGGCGCTATGTGCCTGGCGTGCTGGATACGGACCAGTTGCCGCAGACGCTGCAGCAGTTATTGCTCACGCGCCTGCTTGCCTTGTCGCCCGCGCAGCGCGCCTGTTTGCAGCGCGGCTCGGTCTATGGGCGTCAATTCTGGGAAGGGGGGCTGGCGGCGATGGGCCTGTTTGGCTCGAACGCCCTGCTGCAATCGCTCCACCCCCGCGGCCTCGTCGCGCCGGTGACCGAATCCTCCTTCAAGGACGAGCGGGAATGGACCTTTCACCACACCCTCTTGCAGCAGGTGACCTACGAGAGCGTGCTCAAGCGCGACCGGCCGGCCCTCCATCGCGCGGCGGCCGGATGGCTGGAGGAACAGGCGCGGCAGGCGAGGCGCCTGGACGAGTTTGCGGGGCTCATCGGCGAACACTGCGACCGGGCGGGCGAACCGGCGCGAGCGGCAGAATGGTATCTCCGGGCGGGGGCGCGCGCTCAGGCGTCGAGCGCGCTGGAGCAGGCGCAGCGCTATTTCGACCGCGCGCTCGAGCTTTTGCCCGCCGATCAATATCGGCTGCAATGGCGAGGAGTGTTGGGCCGCGAAGCGGTGCTGCACCTGAAGGGTGAGCGTGAGACGCAAAAGGCGGATATTGCGCTCCTCCTGGAGTTGGCCGAGCGGTTGGACGACGATGCCCTTCGGGCCGAGGCTTTTTGGCGGCAGGCGGAGTGCGCCAGCGCCATGGGCGATTATCGCATGGCCCTGACCGCCGCCGACACGGCAATTACGGCGGCCACGCGCGCCGGCGCGCTGAGCCTCGAAGTCCGGGCGCGCGCCGAGCGGGTCGCGGCCCTGGCGCGATTGGGAGACCCGGCCGCGGCGCAAGCTGCACAAGAGACCCTGGCGCGGGCGCTGGAGAGCGGAGATATTGCCGCACAGGCGTATGCGCACTTTCGCGTCGGCTTTTATTGTTTCGAGGTGGGCGACCGCGTGGGTTCGGTTTTCTTTGACCGCGAGAGCGCCGCCCTCGCTCACCAGGCGGGTGACCGGTCGCTGGAAGCCTCTGCGCTCGGTAATGTGAGCGCCGCGTACGGCTGGATGGGTCTGTTCGAGCAGGCTTGCGCCAGCACCGAGCAAGCCCGGGACCTCTGCGCGGCCATCGGCGACCGGCGCACGCAGGCCTATCACTTGCTCAATCTCGGCATGGTCTATCTGTGGATGGGAGATGCATCGGCCGCACGGTTGTTGGAAGAGCAGGTGCAGCAGCGGTTGACCGCGATTCGCGATGCGCCGGGGCTGGCTTTCAATCAGTTGTATATGGGCTATATCCTGGAGGCCGGGGGCGAAAATGCCGAGGCGCAATTTGCCGGCGCGCGCCGGGGTTTTATGGAGATCGGCATGAATGGCCCGGCCATCGAAGCGCAGGCCGGGGAGGCGCGGTGTGCACTGGCTGCCGGGCGGCCGGACGAGGCGCGGCGGGTGTGCGATGAGGTGTGGGCCTATCTCTCCCAATACGGGGGCGGCGCGCTTGAATCGCCGCTGCGGGTCTATCAATCGGCGATCGATATCTATGCCGCGCTGGGCGATGACAGGACCTCGCGCGTGGTCCTGGCCGCCGCATATCAGGAATTAATGGAACGGGCGGGCAAGATCACCGACCCGGATTGGCGCCGGTCCTATCTGCAAAATTTTCAGGAACATCGCGCGGTGATCGAGATGTACAATCGTTCGGAAAAACCGTGGTGATTCCTCACAAGCGCAGGATTCCGTTCGCGCTAGCGAGATTCCTCCCTTCGGTCGGAATGACAAACCGAGATGTGAGTAATCACCAGGAAAAACCGCTTTGACACGCGCACCTCGATACGTTAGAATCAGGGTCCGGTTATGCCTGATTCACTTGCCCTCCAGATTCAACAACTCGAAACCGCGATTGCAACGCTGCACGCGCAGCGCGCCATTCTCGGCGAGGCTGTCGTCGATACGGCGTTAGCCTCCCTCAAAGAACAACTCGCCACGCTCGATGCGCAGCGCGCCTCTCAGGCCGGGCATGTGCAGGAGCGGCGGCTCCTCACCATTCTCTTTGCCGATGTCGTCGGCTCGACGGCGCTGGCGGAAAAGATGGACCCCGAAGAGTGGCACCAGGTCATCTCCCGGCTGCACACGGCGATTGGCGACATCATCTCGCGGCATCAGGGCATGATCTCTCAGTATCTCGGCGATGGCTTGCTGGCGCTGTTCGGCGCCCAACAGCCGAGCGAGTTTGACGCTGAGAATGCCATCCGGGCCGCGCTGGAAATCCAGGCGCAAGCCGGTCACCCAAAGGAACTTTCTGATACGGGCAACCTGCGACCTGCGACCGGGGACCTGCAACTACGCGTCGGCATTCATACCGGCCTGGTCATCACGGGCGAGATCGGGACGGATACCCATAAAGAGTTTACGGCAACCGGGGATGCGATGAACCTGGCGGCGCGCTTGCAGACATCGGCGCCGCCGGGCGGCGTGCTCATCTCGTACGATAGCTATACCCACGTGCGCGGTCTCTTTGATGTCATGCTGCAGCCGCCGTTGACCATCAAGGGCAAGAGCGAACCGGTTCAAACCTATCTGGTCACCCGGGCGCGGCCGCGCCTCTTTCAGACGGTCACGCGGGGGGTCGCCGGCGTTCAGACGCGCACGGTGGGCCGGGAGTACGAGTTTTCCTTGCTGCAGTCTGCATATCAAGAGGCGAACGACCTGCGGCAGTGGATCTGGGCGCAGTTGATTGGCGAGCCGGGGATGGGCAAGAGCCGGCTGATGGAAGAGATGCGCGTCTGGATCACCACACGGGCCGAACCGGTCGAGCTGCTGCGCGCTCGCGCCTTTATAGGAGATGCGGCGCAGCCTTTTGCGCTTGTGAGGCGGTTCTGGTTCGACCGGTTTGGGATTGCCGAGGATATGCCGCTGGCGGAGGCGCAAGCGCGCTGGGTGACCCGGTTCGAGGAACTGTGGCGCGCCGGCAATCTGCAGAGCGCAGAAGAGAGCCAGGAGCTGGCGCATGCGCTCGGCCTGTTGGTGGGATTGCCGTTTTTGGATAGCCCCTATATCGGGGCGATGCGCAATGACCCGGTCCAGGTCAAGGGGCGCGCATTCGTGGTGAGCCGGGAGCTCTTGTCCCGCCTACGGCAGGCGGGCCCGGTCGTGCTTTTGCTGGAGGACCTGCATTGGATTGACGCCGCTTCGTGGGAATATCTTGAAGCGGTGGTCCTGGAAATGGAACGCGCCGGGGACAATGGATTATTTGTGCTGGCGACCGTGCGCCCGGAGTGGCTCATTCCCCCGGCACTCGAGCGTACTCCCGGGTTCCGCCCCGTTAAACTGACAGCGCTCGCACCCGAATCGAGCCGGCAATTGGTCCGCCTGCTCCTCGCGCATGTCCAGGGGCTGCCCGATGAGCTGGTACAGGTGATTGTCGAACGTTCCGATGGCGTGCCTTATTTTGCCGAAGAGCTCGTGAACCTCTTCCTTGACCGCGGGGTGATCGATGCGCGCTCCGAGCCGTGGCGTTATGTCCCCGGACGGCTGGACGCGGCGCAATTGCCGCAGACCTTGCAACAACTGTTGCTCACGCGCCTGCTCGCGCTCCCGCCCGCGCAGCGAACCTATCTCCAGCATGGGGCAATCTACGGCCGGCAGTTCTGGGAGGGGGGACTGGCCGCGATGGGCTTGACCGATTCCAGCCATTTGCTGCCCCCTTTACAGCCGCGCGGGCTGGTCGAGCCGGCTCAGGTCTCTTCCTTTCAAGAGGAGCGCGAGTGGAGTTTTCATCATGCGCTGCTGCAGCAGGTCACATACGAGAGCGTGCTCAAGCGCGAGCGGCCGCAGCTCCACCGGGCGGCGGCCGGGTGGCTGGAGGATCAGGCGCGCCGGGCCGAACGGCTGGACGAGTTTGCCGGGTTGATCGGCGAGCACCGGGAACGAGCGGGCGAATTGGCGGTGGCGGCGGAATGGTATCTTGTCGCCGGGGAGCGCGCCCAGGCCGCGAGCGCGCTCCCGCAGGCCCGGCACTATTTCGATCGCGCTCTGGACCTCTTGCCGGTCAATGCCCTGCCGCGGCGCTGGCAGGCGATGCAGGGCCGCGAGGCGGTACTGCACCTGCTGGGCGAACGCCAGGCGCAAAAGACGGATATTGCCGCGCTCCTGGAACTGGCCGAGCGGTTGAATGAGGACGCCCTGCGGGCTGAAGCGTTCTGGCGGCAGGAGCGCTTTGCCACCGCGACGGGCGATTATCGCACGACCCTCTCTGCGGCTGATGCGGCGATTGCGGCCGCGGCGCGGGCGAACAGCCCCGGGATCGAGCTGCGGGCCCGCGCCGAACGGGTGGTGGGCCTGACGCGCTCGGGCGATACGCTCGCGGCGCAGCAGGCCGCGGAGGAGACCCTGGCGCGCACCGGGGAGATTGACGACCAGGCGGCGCGCGCCTATGCGCTCTGGCGCGTCGCGTTTTACCTTTTTGGCTCGGGGGATCGCGCGCGGGCTGCGGAACTGGGCCGCCAGAGCGCCGAATTGGCTCAGAGGTTGGGTGATCGTGCCCTGGAGGCCGCGGCGCTGGGAAATGTGGCGGCGGCGTATGCCTTTTTGGGATTGTATCAGGAGGCGCGTACGAGCATCGAGCAGGCGCTGCCGATGTGCGAGGCGATTGGCGACCGCCGCCAGCGCGCCTATCATCTGTTGAATCTGGGCATGGTCTATTTCTGGAGCGGTGACGTGCAGACGGCGCGGCGGCTGGAATTGGAGGCGTTCGCGGAATTGACCGCGGTGGGCGACGTCATTGCCCTGGCGGCCAATCAGTTGTATCTGGGCTATGTGCTCGAGCAGGAGGCGGAGTGGGTGGGTGCGGCCGCGCACTATCGAGAGGCGCAGACCGTTTTTGCGGGCGTCGGCGCCATCCCCTTTGAGATTGAGGCGCAGGCGGGCGAGGCGCGGTGCGCGTGGGCGCTGGGCCAATGGGTGGAGGCGCGGCAGTTGGTCGCCGGCGTGTGGGACTATATGTCGGCGCGGGGGGGCGCGGCGCTCGAGTCCCCCAGCCGGGTCTATCAATCGGTGGCGGATATTACCGCCGCCGCCGGCGATATCGAAATATCCCGCGCCGCGGTGCAGGCCGGCTATCGTGAGCTCATGGCCAGTGCGGACCGGATTGGCGTCCCGGAATGGCGCAAATCGTTCCTGGAAAATGTCCCCGAGCACCGCGCCCTGGTCGAGCGATGGCAGCAACTGGCATGATTGAACCTGCCCCCGCTTTTTTTTCGTCCCCGCGCTTGATGGTATAATGTGCGGCCTCACCCTATACCAAAGGAATAAGCATGATCAAAAGCAAGGTGGCGATTCTCAAAACCTCGCCACGCACCGTTTTTTCTGACTATCACACATTGATGAACCTGGCCGGTTATCAAGAGACCATCGACCGCCAGGCAGACACCGCCCTCAAGGTCAACATCTCCTGGCACTTTTTCTTCCCCGGCAGTTCGACGACCCCGTGGCAACTGGATGGGGTCATCCGCAGCATGGAGCAGGACGGCTACAAGCCCGAGTTCATTCACGCCTGTCACAATCGCACGGTGGTGATCGACGCCCACCTGGGCGAGCGCGAGAACAAGCAGCTCAACGTGGTCGAGGCGCACAGCCTGCGCAATGTTCATCTCTATGAGAACGAGCCGTGGATTCATATCCGCGATGCCGTCGGGGACCTGACCCGCGATTTCCTCTGCCTCAACGATGTCTTTCCCGGCGGGTTCTATATTCCCAGGCGGTTCATCGGCGAAAACATCATCCACCTGCCGACCATCAAGACGCACATCTTTACCACCACCACCGGCGCGATGAAGAATGCCTTTGGCGGCCTGCTCAACGAGCGCCGGCACTGGACTCACCCGGTCATTCACGAGACGCTGGTGGACCTCTTGATGATTCAAAAGAAAATCCATCGCGGCGTGTTCGCGGTGATGGATGGGACCTTTGCCGGGGATGGACCGGGGCCGCGCTGCATGACCCCCTACGTCAAGAACGTGATCCTCGCCAGCTCGGACCAGGTCGCCATCGACGCGGTCGCGGCCAAGCTGATGGGGATGGACCCGCTCTCGATCAAATTCATCCGTCTGGCTCACGAAAAGGGGTTGGGCTGCGGCGACCCGCGCGAGATCGAGATCGTCGGCGATGTGGAGGCCGCAAACGAGAACTGGCACTTTGCCGGTCCGTTCCAGAAAATGACCTTTGCCTCGCGGATGCAGCACCGGATTTATTGGGGCCCGCTCAAGAAACCGCTCGAATGGTCGCTCAAAACCATCCTCGCGCCCTGGTCCTATGTTGCCAGCGTCGTCTATCACGACAGCCTGTGGTATCCGCTGAACGCCAAGGGGCGGATGGCCCAGGTGCTCAACAGCGAGTGGGGGCGCCTCTTTCGCAACTGGGAGCATCTCACGCCGGACGCGCAGGGGTTTCCCTCGGTCGGCGACGAAGGGGAGCAGCTCAAGCGGGTGGGCATGCGCGCCTTTCTCTCCTCGCTCGGGATCATCGGCACGGCCATCAAGGAATCACCCGAGTTCTCCAATCGCCATCGCCAGTTGAGCCGTCCGGCGCATCCACCAGCAGAGTAAAGCAACCAGGATGTTTGGACGATGCAAGCCGCGAAAGTTAATCTTTCGCGGCTTTATCTTTTTCCCATCTTTCGCGTTCCAACGCCCTCCGGGTCTATAATGGGGCCTATGCTATATCAAGATGACCTGTATCAGATTGCCGATGAACTACGTACCACCGCCGGGATGGGGCTCCATTTTGCCGAGAATGGCTATGACCGCGAGCGGTACGAGCGCGTGATGCACGCAGCCGCGCACCTCCTCGCCCTCGCCGAAAGCCGTTCACCCGAGGAAATCTATCCGCGATTGTTGGATACGCTCCATCACCTCAGCCCGATGTCGGCCGTAGAGATGGTTGTCTGGCAGGGAGACCAATTGCTGTTGATTCAGCGCCATGACGACCGGCTGTGGGCGCTGCCTGGAGGGTTGATCGAAGTGGGCGAGACGCCAGCCGAGGCAGGGGCGCGCGAGCTGTGGGAAGAAGCGGGCGTGCGCGGGCAGATTACTCGCCTGCTGGGAATTTTCGACTCGCGTCGCTGGCAGACCGAGACCAAGACACAGCTTCTGAGCATCCTGTTTGAAGCGGAGGCGCTGGGCGAGCGTGTCTCACGTGCTGCCCCATCCGGCGAGATTGGACCGCTGGCGGAGAGCCTGGATGTGCGCTTTTTTGCCGAGGACGCGCTGCCCCCGCTCTCGCGCGGCCACCACCTGCGCGTGCCCTTCCTGTTCAAGCTGCACCGGGGAGAGGTAGACGCGCCATATTTTGACCGGTAAGATGTTTGAAGGGTATGACAAAAAAATGCACAAGCCCGAAGGGCATCACGCGAAAAGGGTAAAGCGATCTTGAAAAAGCAAGCGAAACCGCCGGTTTTCAATGGCGTCACCTTTACGCAGGAGATCGCAAGCCAGGTCGTCGGCGACGCCACATATCGGCGCTGCCGGTTTGACGGAACGGCGCTCGATCACCGCGAGCTGCGCGAGTGCCGCTTTGTCGAATGCGCATTCGTGCGCGCCAACCTCACCCTCGCCAGGTTCAACGCCTCGACCTTTCAATCCTGCGACCTGCGCGGGGCGCGCATCGCCGGCTGCAACCTCTTCAGTGTAACGTTTGAGGATTGCAAGTTGGTCGGGACCGATTTTACAGGCGACGTCACTCTGACCGCGACGACCTTTCGCCGGTGTGACCTGGACCTGGCGCGGTTTCGCGGGGTCTCGTTAGCCAAACTCGTGTTCGAGAAATGCTCGCTCCAGGAGGCGGACCTGTCGCTGACCGACCTGGAGGAGACCTCCTTCCTCGCCTGCAATCTTGCCCGCGCCGATTGGACCGAAGCCGCATTCGACCGGACTGACCTGCGCGGCTCGAATCTGACCGGGATGGATTGGCGCCGGCAGGACCTGGGCGGAACTATCATTACATCCGACCAGTTGCGCGAGATCGCGATCGGAATGGGAATTCAGGTTATCGAGATGGGCATCGCCAAGTGAGTTGAATTGGAGTAAAATGCCAGACAAGGTAATGCCAGTGATTATTCTCTGGGAGGGTTAAAGAAGCGCGATGAAGATACCCAGGTACTGGGCAAAGGAGAGTGTGTCTGCTCAGAGTCCCAGCGGGGAGCGGTTCGCCCTCGAGTCCTGGCGCTGGTCGGATGTGAGCGTGGCGGACGCGAAACAGTTGGCGCACGCGCGGGCGCAGGAATTGGCGGCGCGTGTCCGGCAGGGCGAGACCCTCAATCGCTATTCGTATGGCACGCGGCCGGCGCGCGAAGAGATTATCCGCGGGATTCCGAGCGCAGGGGGCGAGGTCGGGATTATTACGCGCAATCCCTATGGGGCGCTGGTGCTCAATGCGCCACAGGCGATGTTTATCGATATTGATTTTCCGTCGGGCAAGACGGCCGCCCCCGAGTTGCAGCGCACCCTGAACGATATCGAAAAATGGTGGACGCAAAACTCGGGCCTGGGGCTGCGCGTCTATCGCACCTATGGCGGTTTGCGTGTCCTCGTGATGAACGAGCTGTTCGACCCGACCCAGGAACGCGGCCTGGCAATTATGCGTGAGCTCCATGCCGATCCGCTCTATATCACGCTCTGCAAGGCGCAAGAATGCTTTCGCGCCCGGTTGTCGCCCAAGCCCTGGCGCTGCAACGCCGACAAACCGCCCTCCCGTTATCCCTTTGCGAATGCGCGGGCCGAAGGAGAATACCGCGCCTGGGAGCGTCAGTACCAGGCGGCGGCCTCCCGCTACGCGGTTTGCCAGTTGCTCGTCCAGTTTGGCCGCGCCGATGTGCATCCCGGGGTTCTCCCGGTGATCCAGGCGCACGACGCGGCCTGCCTGTCCAATCGACCAATGCCGCTCGCCTGATTCGTGGCGTGCGCTCATCACGATTGCTGGTTACGGTTAACCGTTGGTCACGATGAGCACTCGCCATTGGCGTGCGCTCATCACAATTGCTGGTCACGGTTGACCGTTGGTCACGATGAGCACACGCCATAAGGTAACCCATGTCCCTGCTTGACTCTGTCTATACTATGGCCCTTGCGGCCTCGGCCATCATATCGGCGCTGCTTGCGCTGTATGCGTGGCCCCGGCGCGAATCGCGCGGCGGCATCTATTTCTTTCTGCTGATGGTCGCGATCGCCGATTGGGCGTTTGGCGATGCGGCTCAGCTCGGCGTCAATACCTATGCCGCCAAGTTGCTGTGCATCAAGATCGCGTATGTCGGCATTGTCAGCGTGGCGCCGCTGTGGCTGGCATTTGCCGCGGACTTTAGCCAGCGGGGCGCTTGGCTCACCCGGCGGCGCTTTTTTCTGCTCTGGCTCGTGCCTCTCCTCATGCTCGTCCTTGTCTGGACCAATGATTGGCACGGCTGGGTCTGGACACAAATTACAACTGTCCCCAATGATCCGCAAGGTCCCCTTGTCTATGAACGCGGCCCGGTCGCGCTGGCTTTTCCCATCTATTCTTATGCACTGCTGCTCGTCGGCGCCATTCTGGTGTTCCAGGCGACGAGAGGCGCACCCGTCCTCTATCGCAAGCAGGCCTGGACGCTGTTGGCGGGCCTGGCCGTGCCGTGGCTTGGCAATGTGCTCTATTTCCTGCGACTGGTTTCGCTGCCCGGGCTGGATATTACCCCGATCGCTTTTGCTATCGGCGCGACCATCCTGGCCTGGGGAATTGTGCGCTATCGAATATTGGACCTGCTCCCCGTGGCGCGCGATGTCATTGTTCAAGAGATGAATGACGGCGTGCTGGTGCTGGATACGCAGGAGCGAATCGTCGATATCAACCCGGCCGCATACCGCTTGATCGGGTATGATGCCGGGAACGCTATCGGCCGTCCGGTTCGAGAGGTCCTGCCGCCGTGGTCCGACCTGTCCGAATCATTTGGCGAACGGGCGCGGGTGCGGGACGAGATCGAGTTGATCGAAGAGACGGGCCGGCGCTATCTGGACCTGCATATCTCGCCGGTCTATGATTCTCGCAAGCGGGTTGCGGGGCGGTTGATCGTCCTGCGCGATATTACGAGTCTCAAGCAGACGGAAGCACGGCTGCAAAAGTATGCGCACGAGCTGGAAGAGCGCAACGACGAGCTGGATGCCTTTGCGCACACCGTGGCGCATGACCTCAAGAACTCGCTGGCGTCGATGGTGACGGCCAGCCTGCTCCTCGAATCCTACCGACAACGCTTGCCCGACCAGGAGGTTGCGGGCAGCTTGCAAAATATTACACGCACCGGAAAAAAAGGGATCGAGGTGATTAATGAGTTGATGTTGCTCGCCGGCGTGAGGCACAAAGAACATTTTCAATTGGGGCCGGTGGATATGCGGGTGGTGGTGGCCGAGGCGGAAAAGCGTCTTGCCGACATGGTGGCCCAGGCCCATGCCCAGGTGCAGTCGCCCGATGCTTGGCCCGCGGTGGTGAGTTATGCCCCCTGGCTTGAAGAGGTGTGGCTCAATTATATCAGCAACGCAGTCAAATATGGCGGCAATCCCCCCTCCATCCAGTTGGGCTTTGACGAGCTGGCCCCGGTCGACGGCAAGGGCGCGTTCATCCGGTTCTGGGTGCGCGATAACGGGGCCGGGCTAACGCCGGAGGAACAAGCCGAACTGTTTGCCGAGTTTGCGCGTGCTGGCCAGAACGAGCGCGAAGGATATGGTCTGGGCCTGTCGATTGTGCGCCGCATCGTCACGAAATTGGGCGGCCAGGTTGGCCTTGAGAGTCAGGTCGGGCAGGGGAGCAAGTTCTGGTTTATGCTTCCGGCCCAATCTAAAGAATCCCCCCGGAACCCGGCATGAATCGAGATTTCTCGGATGCGCCACCATCTGCATCTCTTTTATCGAAACCCCATCTGGTGGGGCGGCTCCGTGCGGGGCTTGAAAATGCCATCATGACTGCGCTGGCGCCGCTCGACGGTCCGGGCACCGTCTTTCGCTGGGTGTTCAAGGTCCCACTCCTCTTCGATCGACTCGGTCTGCATCGACTGCTCCCCCCGCATGTTCTCATCCTCACCACAATTGGCCGCAAATCCGGTCAGCCGCGCAAAACCCCGCTTGAGTACATGTATGATCCTGCAACAGATACCTATCAGGTCATGGCGGGATGGGCAGGGAAAACAGACTGGTACCGCAACGCGCGGGCGAACCCGAACGTCGTCGTGCAGGTTGGCTCCCGGTCATTCCCAGCGACAGCCGTCCCGCTGCCGGATGATCGGGTCGCTCAAGCATTGATCGATATTACGCGGATGAATCCCGGTTCCCTCAAGATCTGGTCGCGCTGGGCGGGACGACCGCTGGATGGCTCCGAGGCGAGCCTGAGACAGGCAACCCCCTATTTCCCAATGTTATGCCTTGTACCAAGCATGAAGAAATGACGCCAATCTCGTGCTAAACTATAGCCCAGGAGGAGAGCTATGACAGAAGTGGTCAACCTGGGCGCCAAGTTCGATCTCATCCAGGAATATTGGCATCCACGCATCGTGGGCGAGTTGAATGATTCGTACGTCAAGCTCGCCAAGCTCAAGGGCGAGTTTGTGTGGCATCATCACGAGACCGAGGACGAGTTGTTCCTCGTGGTCAAGGGCACGCTCCACATCAAGCTGCGGGACGGCGAGCTGGTTATCAACCCGGGCGAGTTTACCATCATCCCGCGCGGGGTCGAGCATCTGCCCGTCGCCGAGCAGGAGGTGGAGGTCCTCTTGCTGGAACTGAAATCGACGGTGAATACCGGTACGGTGACGAACGAACGCACCGTGGCGAGCGAATGGGTCTAGCCTATGATTTACGATCTGGTTATCAAGAATGGAACGCTGGTGACGGCCAGCGAGACCTACCAGGGAGACCTGGCGATTGCCGGGGGGCGGATTGCTGCAACCGGTACAGCCCTTGAAGGCGTCGAGACGATTGACGCTACAGGGCTGCTCGTCATGCCGGGCGGGGTGGACCCGCACGTACATCTCGAATACCCACAAGGCGCGTTTCAGGTGGTATCGAGCGATGACTGGCTGACTGGCACGGTGGCGGCGGCGTGCGGCGGAACCACGACGATCATTGATTTTGTCGAAGCGCGACCGGGCGAGACGTGGATGCAAGCGTTTGACAAGCGTATGGCTCAGGCCGAGCCGCAGGTGGTGATCGATTATGGCCTGCACATGAGCTTTAATCGCGCTGACCCGGCCAGCGTGGCCGAAGCGCCGGCGGTGATCGCCGCGGGCATGACGAGTTTCAAGATTTATATGGCCTATCAGGGAATCCGGCTCGACGACGCCGAGATGCTTGTGGCCCTTGAAACGCTGCGCGACCACGGCGGCCTGCCGATTATCCATGCCGAGAACCATTACGTCATTATGCGGTTGGTGGAAGAGCAGTTGGCGCAGGGGCATGTCGAGCCGCGCTGGCATCCCGTGACCCGGCCGGTGGCGGGGGAGGCGGAGGCGACGGACCGCGCGTTGGCTCTCGCCGAGATTGTCGGTGTGCCGATGCACATTGTGCATGTGAGCGCCGCACGTGGCGCGGACATCATCCGCGAATATCGCGAGCGCGGGCGGCCCGTCACAGGTGAAGTGTGCACTCAGCACCTGCTTCTGACTGCGCAATGTTATGAACAGCCGGGGTTTGAGGCGGCCAGGTATAGCATGGCGCCGCCCCTGCGGACGAGCCAGGATAACGCCGCGCTGTGGGCCGATCTCCATGCGGGGACCCTTGATTTCGTCGTCACCGATCACTGTCCCTTTACGCTGTCCCAAAAACGGGGCGAGCGGCGCACCCCGCCGTTCCGCAAACTCCCCACCGGCATTGTCCCCAATCCCCCCCCAGAGCCGTGGTCGCAAGGACTGCCGCGCTTTAATCAGATTCCGGGCGGCGCACCGGGAATCGAGACGCGCATCCCGCTGACCTATCACTATGGCGTGAACCAGCGCCGCCTTTCGCTCAACGAGTTTGTGAATGTCACCAGTACGGCCGCCGCCAAGCTTTACGGACTCTATCCGCGCAAGGGGAGCCTGGCGCCGGGCGCGGATGCCGACATCCTGTTGTTCGATCCAAACCGTGAGGTGACGATCACAGCCGAATCGCTTCACCAGAATTGTGACTATACACCCTACGAAGGATTCCAGGTCAAGGGATGGCCGCATACGGTCCTCAGCCGTGGCGAGGTGATTGTGCGGGGGGGTGAGTTCACGGGCCGCATCGGACGGGGCCAGTATCTCAAACGATGATTCAAATCAGGCCGCTGGCAACCGTTGACCCTGTTGCATTCGAGCGCATCATGTCGGGCTATGTTTCGAATGAGAAATATGTCGTGACCAAACAGGAAGCGCCCGAGCGCACGACGATTACGCTTGAGCTCGTCCGGCTCGATACGCCCTACGTCAAGCGCTGGCCGTTGACCGGCGAGGACTGGGAACGGTATGCCGCGATAATGCCGCTGGGCTATTCACTGGGCGCTTTTGATGATGCACTCCTGGTCGGAATTGCGCTCTGCTCCCCGCATGAATGGAACAAGACCTTGTGGGTGGATGAGTTTCATATCGCCGAGAGCCATCAGCGGCGTGGGGTTGGCCGGCAATTGATGGCGCAGGTCGCCGAGCGGGGATGTGCCGGTGGGTATCGCATCCTGGGCCTTGAAGCGCAGAATACGAATGTTCCCGCGATTCGCTTTTACCGCGCCGTGGGCTTTACCCTCGACGGTGTCGATGTCTCACTCTATACCAACAATGATCTGCTCCCCGGTCGAGAGGTCGCCGTGTTTATGAAAAGGCCGCTGGAGGCGACCCATGACAAATGACAAGATCCACTTTACAAAAGAAAAAGAAACGATGCTCATGACCTTGAGCGGTCGAGCGATTCAGAGCCAGTGGAAGAATCCCATCTTGCGCGATCCCTGGGCTGAAGAAGCGATGCGGCATATTGATTACGACATCAGCAAGCAATACAGGGGAGTGGGCTCGTGGAGCATGTGGAGCGAGATCGGATGTACCATCATCGCCACGCGCGCCGCGACCTTTGATCTGCTCACGACCCGCTATCTGGCCGATCACCCGGATGCGATCGTGCTCCACCTGGGCTGCGGCATGGACAGCCGTGTCTTCCGTGTCGATCCACCTGCCAGTGTCCAGTGGCTCGACGTGGATTACCCCGATGTGATTGACCTGCGCCGCCAACTGTTTCCCGAACGGCGCGACTGCCACCTGATCGGTGCACGGCTGGAGGATTTGCGCTGGTTGGACGAGATTCCACGGGACCGGCCCGGGCTGCTTATCGCCGAGGGGGTGCTGCACTACCTGAGCGAAACGGATGTGAAAGCGCTCCTCAATGCGGTGGTCGCTTACTTCCCCGGCGGTCAGATGATCTTTGATATCTGCAATTCGTTGATTGTGAAAAGAGCGGGCTCGAACGTCGGGGGCACGGGTGCAGCCTACAAATGGGGCCTTGATGATCCTCAGGACATTAAGCAATTGGAGCCGAAGCTAGAACTGATCAAGGAATTCAGACCCAGCGAACTGGTCGCGTTTTCCCGCTTCCCGTTCTGGTTGCGGGCGCTTTTCCGCGCCATGGAGGTCAACTCCACGCTGCGCAGAACGGAACGTACGATCGTCTACCGATATTAGGACGCCAGTTCGGAATCACGAGCCTGAGCCGTGTGAAAGGGAATTTGCGGCTATTTCGCCTTTCTCGTGTTTGCCGTGGCGACCTATCTCGTTCTCGTCGAGATGGTCAAGCGGCGGCTCTTGAAGCGGCTGTTCGGATAAAAAGAGCGGATGGGAACGCTTCCCATCCGCTTGAGCTACTACTTGAGGAGATTGATAATCTCTGTGCAGGCTTGTTCCGGTTGCTCCTCCTGGACAAAGTGGCCGGTTGTCGCCAAGCGCACTGTTCGATAGCGAGAAAACATCGATTCGAGACGTGACAGCTCTTGTTCTCGAAAAGCCGGGTCCTTCACCCCCCAAAGAATGAGTGCAGGTTTGTCTTTGATCTGCTCGCGTCGCTGCCAGAGCGAGTCATACCAATCACTGGCGCCGACGAGCGCGCGGGCATAGGCCCACGTCCCCGCGCGGTCATCCGGAGTTGCAAGCGGTTCTAGATATTGCCGGTGGATATGCGTTGGCAGTTTTGATTTGTCACCATAGGCCATGGGCATGATGACGCGCGCTGAAAAGCCGAACTGAAGATAGAGGAGCTTGCCGAGCGGGCTGCCGAAAAGCCGCGCCGCCTGCTCGAAATGAGGGTCGCCCCGAAGGGACCACATCCACGTATTCATCAAAACCAGGCTGCGAACTCGCTCGGGATGGTCGATAGCGTATGCGAGGCCAATCGGCCCGCCAAAATCGTGGACGAGCAGCGTAATGTCTTGCAGGTCGAGCGACTCGATCAGGTGGCTGAGATTGGCCGCCTGTTCCCTGGGGCTGTAAGACCAGCCGCGCGGTTTGTCCGACAACCCAAAGCCAAGGTGGTCGGGCGCGATGCAGCGATAGCCGGGGGTGAGCCCCTTGATCAAGTTGCGAAAGCCAAAGGACCAATCGGGCGTGCCATGCACCATGATAAGAGAGGGACCCTTGCCTTCGTCGACATAGTGCATTTGCCCGGCATCTGTCCGAAACCAGTGAGGGGAAAAGGGATATTCAGCCTGATCAAGCCAACCCGGAGGACTGTAATTGATTGTCATGTCGCCACCTCATGACGTCGAATCGTCCGCATTCATCACGGACGAATGAAAGTTAGCGTAGAACGATCGGTCCGTCAAGAGGGCAATCAGAGCGCCCCGCTCGCTGGATTTTCATGTGGGTGCACTGGTGATATACTACGGACCAGGTTGATGCGTCCTCTGTGTGAATCTGCGCTTGCCAGACAAGCGTATCAAGAGGGCACATCGCGTACTGTCCAAAAATGATTAGCGCTTGGATCCCGCCGCTATGGCTTCCGCCGCTGCATGACGGCGTATTTACGTGGGACGAGCTGCTCTGCACGGTTCTCGTTGCGCTGGTCCTCGTCGTGGGCGCGCTCGTCGCTCTGCGTTTTGAAAAAGCGGACAAGGAAGAAACTCCGCCTTCCGAGGTCGAGCTGCCCGCCGAGAAAAAAAACGGCTCGCTTTGATATGTTTCGTTTACTGATGGGGCGTTGGCCCCGCGCACTGGGATGCGCGTTCCTTCTGATGCTCCTCCTGGCTGGCATCGTCTCGGCGCACGCGCGTCTTGTCGATGCCAACCCCCGCCCCGGCGCCGCGCTCGGTGTCGCCCCGACGCAGGTCCAGTTGACCTACGATGAGGATGTCGATCCGAGCTTTTCCGATGTGCAGGTGCTTGACCGGAATGCGCAGCGGGTCGATAATGACGACCTCAAGATCGCGGCGGGAAATCCCAAACAACTACTCTTGACCCTCAAGCCGCTGAGCGATGGGACGTATACCGTGGCCTGGAAGGTGCTCTCGAATGTCGACGGGCACATCACGCGCGGCAATTATGCCTTTACCGTTGGGAATGTCGCCGGGCCCGTTCCCGCGGGGAGTCAACCCGCCAGTAACGGAACGAGTGAAACGGACCCCATTGCGGTTGCGGTCCGCTGGCTCAATCTGTTGACCCTCCTCGCGCTCCTGGGCGCGCTCCTCTTTCGGCTGACCCTGCTCGACCGCTCCTGGCCGGCCGCCGGAATGGATGCCGCTGCTCAGGCGCGTGGCAATCGGGTCTGGCGTCAATTGGCGCTCGTCGCCTTTTATCTCGCCTTTTTGAGCAGTATCGCCGGCCTGCTGGTCCAGGCGAGCGCCGTATTTGGCGTTTCGCTGTTCGACCTCGTCTCGACGAGCGCAGTGTACCGAACTCTGTTCGAGACGCGTTTTGGGCAGTTGTGGCTGGTGCGAACGGTGCTCTTGCTCGCGCAGGGCGCGCTCCTTCTGTTTCCGTGGAAAAGGTCCCGCTGGGCGGCGGTCGTCCTCGGCCTGGCGATTCTTTTGACCGTTTCGCTCGGCGGGCACAGCGCGGCATCCGGCGGACTGGTTTCGCTCCCCCTCCTGGCGGATTGGGTGCATCTCATCGCCGTGTCGCTCTGGGTTGGCGGTCTCTTTTCATTCTTTGCCGTGGTCGGCGCGCTCCGTACGCGCGTGGATGTCCAGGCCCGAACGCGCTGGCTCGCCTCGGTCATTCCCCAGTTTTCGCGCCTTGCTATCCCGGCGACCGCGGTGATTGCCGTCACTGGCCTTTATAACGCCCTCCTCCAGGTCCCCTCATTGCCTGCCCTCGTCCAGACGCTCTACGGTGAGACCCTGGCTATCAAGGTGGGGCTTTTTGTCGTGATGGCGGCAATGGGGGCGATCAATCTGTTCCTGCTCACACCGCGTTTTCGCTATGCGGGCACGCGTCCTGACCCCTCGCCCCGGCTCGCCTCACGCTTTGGGTGGGTAATCGGCGTCGAGGTGACGCTGGGAATCGCCGCGGTTTTTCTGGCTGGCGCGCTGACCGTCGAGCCACCTGCGCGCGCCGCCATCGACGACCAAAACTCAAATCTTGCGGCGAGCGCAACGGTTCCACAATCGACGCTCCTGGTGGATCAGCCCGCGCCCGATGTTCAAGTTACGCTGACCATCAGCCCGACGCTCGCCAGCCCGACCGATTTCGATATTGTCCTCTCCAATCCGCAATTCTCGAACAAGCCGGTTGAGGGTGTCCTGCGCGTGATTGCCCAGTTCACTTTGCTTGATCGAGACCTGGGGGTGAACGCGCAGATTGCGAGCCCCGGATCGAACGGCCATTATACGCTCAAGGGGAGCTATCTCACCGTGCCGGGATTGTGGCGAATTCACATTATCGTCCGGCGGGCCGGGGTGGAGGATGTGGCTGTCGATTTCCCGGTCTATCAAGGAGGCTTGCGCCCGCGGACCCAGCCGAGCGATCCACCGGCGGCGCAACTCTTGAAGCAATCCGAAGCGGCGATGAACCAGCTCCAGGCGCTGCGCTCAAGGCAGTCTCTGAACGATGGCATGAATGGGGTCATTATGACCCAGTATGACTATCATGTGCCCGATGCCATGCGCTTTCAGGTGGCCGGGCAGAGCGAGTCAATCGCTATTGGGGCCAACCAGTATTACCAGGACAAGTCTGGCAACTGGAGTGTGCGCAGCCGGGTCGATCCGTTTGTGTTTCCCCTGTTCAATGTCGCGCCGCAGGCGCAAAACGTTCAACTGGGCCGCGCCGAACTGTTGAATGGGGAACCGACCCAGATTGTGCGCTATACGCTGCCGGATGCGAGTGGCGGCAGCACCGAGTTTGCCCAGTGGATCGCGGTGCAAGATCAACGGTTGCGACAGTTGGAGATGGTCGCACCCTCGCATTTTATGGTGCAGACCTATACCGATTATAATTCGCCGCAGATTGTCGTCGCCGCGCCCACGAACGTGCAAGCGCCGACGCAGGTCGCCGGCGCGGCGGGCGGGCCGGGCAAGACGCTCTATACCCAATATTGCGAGACGTGTCACGGCGCGGCCGGACACGGCGATGGCCCCGGCGGAAAAAAGCTGCCGGTTCAGCCGTTCGACCTGACGACGCATGTGCTGTTGCACGACGAGCAGTATCTCGATGCGGTGATTTCAAACGGTCGCGGCTATATGCCTGCCTGGAAAAATACCCTGACACAGGACCAGATTTTTGACATCATCGCCTATATCCGCCTGCTGGCTGTGCAAGCTCAGCAAGGGGGCGGCGGCCAGCCCGGTTTTACGCCGCAGCCCGGCTTTACCCCGCAGCCGTAAAGCGATTCTAGGGGGCGAGCGAGCCGTTTGCTCCAACCATAAAGCGGGCGAGCGAGCCGTTCGCCCCTACTTGAGGATATTGATGCGCTATATCACAATTATCTTGCTTATGCTCGTCGTGTGGGTCGCCGGTTGCAGTAGCAGCGGGACAGTCGCTGTCCCCTCGAATTCCGGCGCTGCAAGTCCGGCACCGGCAGCGACCATCCCGAGCGGTCCGTTGGGGCCTGCGCCGACGGCAATCCCGACCTCCCCTTATACCCCCGCACCTAAACAGGGCGTGCCGGCGCTCCCGGCCGGGGTGAATGGCAAGCTGGTCTTTGCGCCCGGTGATGGGAGCATCTGGGTACAGGATGCGCTGACCGCGCCGCCGCGCAACATCGTCAAGGCGAGCAAAGATCTCTATGCGGAAGCGCCGGCCTTTTCGCCGGATGGCAAGCTGGTTGCCTTTCACGCGACCAAGTTGAACCTCCAGGGGCCTGCGGCTGAGACAATCGATCTGATCGGCGCGGATGGGCAGAATCCGCGTACGCTGGTCGCCGCGTCCGACCCCAAGAGCGAGGTTCTCTGGCCCTCCTTTTCTCCCGACGGGCAGTGGGTCTATTACACGCTAGAGACGGCTGATCACCGGCACTCCGAGATTCACCGCGTCCCGGTGACCGGGGGGAGCAACGACAAGGTGCTGGACGAGGGCCGCATGCCGGTCCTCTCGCCGGATGGCAAGCGCCTCGCCTTTATCCGTTTTAATGTCGACCGCTTTACGAGCGGTCTCTGGATTGCGGATATCGATGGCAAGAATATCCAGCCCCTCTTGCGCGAGGATACCTTTCTCACGATTGCCGCGCTCCATTTCTCTCCCGATGGGCAGTGGATTCTATTCGCCGCTTCCGGTCCTCCCAGCCACGAACTGCACGCGCAGGTCCTTCCGGATTACCCATGCGCGCCGCAGCTTCTCTGTGCGCTGGCTCAGCCCGCGTACGCCGATGGTCTGCCCTGGGACTTGTGGGTGCTGAGCCCGGATGGGAGCAAATCGCGCCAGCTCACGCACATTGGCGCCGACAGTCCGTGGCCTGTTTGGTCGCATGACGGCAAGTACATCGCCTTTTTCCAGACGAACGGAATTTTTCTTCTGGATGTGAGCTCGGGCATCATCATGCAGGTTAGCCGCAATGGCGGGCATGGGATTATGGACTGGTGGTCGCAATGAGGGATCGCGCGTGGGGTAGGGGATGAAGCGATCGCTGCGGCGAGTGTCCGGTTATTTGCGGTTGATCGTCAGAGTGTTCCTGTTCGTGCCGGTCCTGGCCGGGTGCGGAGCCGCCGTGATGACTCCGCCGGCATCTCCATCGCCGACTGGCGCGTCGGCATCGCCTATCCCGACCGCGGCCCTCTCCTCCGTCTCTGCTCCCTATCGGACGATCAAGGCGGATGGGCAGTTCCTTTTTGCGCCGGGCGATGGGAGCCTCTGGCTGCAGGATGCGGCGACCTTCCAGTCGAAACCGCTGCTCAAGGCGACGCAGGATGTGTATTACGAAGCGCCGGCTTTTTCCCCGGATGGCGGGCAGGTGGTCTATGTCGCGTACACCTTTGGCGCGGATGGGGCTCAGATCAAAGAGCTGGATGCCGTCAACATCGATGGGTCAAACCCTCATCCGCTGTACAAGACGCCGGATAGCGGCCCCACCATCTCGTTCGGTGACCCGCGCTACAGTCAGGATGGCAAGTCGCTCTATTTCACGGCGACGACCTTGACGGGGACGGGAGCCGCGGGGCGCAAGATTCAGGCAGCGCGCGGCCCAGCGAATGGCGGGGATTGGAAGGTGGTTATCGCCGACGGGCAGCAGCCGGTCCCTTCGCCGGATGGCGCGCGCATTGCCTTTCTGAAATTCAATCCGCAGCGATTTGCTTCCAGTCTCTGGATTGCGAACGCGGACGGTGGCAACCCGCAGCAGTTGGTGGCGGACAATGTTTTCGCCGGTATCAATGGACAGCGCTTTTCGCCCGATGGTCAGTGGATCGTTTTTGCCGCGTCCGGCGCGCCGCGCAACAAATTGCCGGGGATGACCTTGCGCGGGTCGCCTCAGCGGCCCTGTTCCTTTCTGGCGTGTCTCGTCCCGGCGGCTTTTGCTGATGGTCTGCCGTGGGACATCTGGCTGGTGAGCGCGGATGGGAAATTGTTCAAGCAGTTGACCGCGCTGGGCATGGACAGCCCTGATCCCACCTTTTCCAGGGACGGCCGCTATATCGCGTTCGTCTCAATCAGCGGCCTCTTTATCTATGACCGCCAGACGAGTGACCTCTCGCAACTCGACCGCGCCCGCGTCCACGGCGTCCTAGACTGGTTCCAAAAATAGGGGAGAATGAATGCGACATCTGAAATGGGAAGCGTGCTACAACGTTCGCGATGTTGGCGGCTATCCAACGCTGGACGGCGCGCGGTTGCGTGAGGGGGCGTTAATCCGCTCCGATAATCTGGTTCATCTGACCCCCGCCGGGCAGGCGGCGCTCGTCGCGTATGGGGTGCGCACGATCATCGACCTCCGCGTTCCCGAAGAACTCCAAATGCATCCCGATCCGTTTGCTCATGCGGCCGGAGCAAGCGCCGGGGTGAGCTATCTCAATATTCCGCTCAGCCCCGAACAAGAGAAATCCAGCGCAGAGCACTTTAGGGCGGCCAGGACCATTCGCGAGAGTTATTGCGTAGCGCTGGATTATCTCGCGCCGATCTTTGCCCGCGTCATCACCGCCATGGCCGACGCGCCCGAAGGCGGGGTCCTCTTCCATTGCCATGCCGGACGCGACCGGACCGGTATGGTTGCGGCACTCGCCCTCTCCCTCGTGCGAGTGCCGCAAGAGACCATCGTCGAGGATTACGCCATCACCGACGAATACATCAAGCCCATGAACGACGCCTTTATTGCAGGTATGAAGCACCAAAAGGAGCGAGACGAATTCATGCACGAGCTCTCAGTCTCGCGCGAGACGATGCGCGGGTTTCTGGCACATCTCGAACAGCGCCACGGTGGAGCGGAGGCCTATCTGCTCCGGGCCGGCGTGCCTTTGGAAAAACTGGAACGCCTCCGCACGCGATGGATTGCGTAGGGCAGGTTTGAAACCTGCCCCTACGCGGGGTTTAACAGACGACGAATCGCGCAAAAAGGTCCTGGAGTGCCTCGTGCGGGTCGTCGCACAGTCCACTGTGTACCGGCGAGATCTGGATCGCCGTGCTGCGCGGGGAGGTGAGCCAGCGAAAGCGCTCGGGCTGGGTTAGCTCCGCCAGTTCGCCTGCCGCCGCGCCGCCGGCGCAGATACGGGGGATGAGGTCGAGCT
>JBAVQS010000006.1:0-36100 GCA_049694275.1 Anaerolineae bacterium
GATAAAGAGAGGGCGGACCTGACCGGGTCCGCCCTTGCCGTTTTAATGGTCCAGCCACAGGAATGGCGCCAGAGCCCAGTCTTTCGGGGCGATGTCAAATGCTGCCCTGGTGCTCACGGTGAATCGCCAATAGGCGCTCCAGGCGCTGCAGCCCTTCAAGTTGCACGCTCGGGCTCGCCAATAGTAGGTGATGCCGGGCGGAAGCGCGATGGTCGTGTATTGCGAAACGGTGAGATTGGTCTGACCATCAATCGGGGTTGTACTGCTCGGCCCACGTTTGACCTGTACTTCATAGCGGGTTGCGCACCGGGCCTCGGACCAATCGAGGAAAACCCTTCTCGTCGATACGGTAGCGCCATTAGCGGGTGCGATGAGCTTGGGGAGTGCCGGTACGATTGCGCAAGGGGTTGCCATTGGGGTGGTAGTCGGTGTGCTTGTAGCCGTTGGGCTATTCGTCGGTGTGTTCGTTGCCGTCGGCGTGTCGGTACTCGTACTCGTCGCCGTAGGTGTCGCAGTATTGGTTGGAGTGTCCGTCGGCGTGTTGGTTGGAGTGTCCGTGGCAGAGCTGGTCGCCGTCGGCGTTGACGTCGGTGTATTGGTCGCCGCGGGAGCATCAACCTCCAGATAATCGATCTTGAAACTGGTCCAGACATTGTTCGGGCCTGGAATCAGCGGGTTGCCAAACCAAATTACAGTTGGGCGCGCCATCCCCGGGATGTGAGTCGTCGAGTTAACGAACTGTCCATCAACATAGTATTCGTCGTAATTGTCGTACCAGATGAATTCTACATTGTGGTAATTCAGGTCAGGCGGAGGTACCCGATAGACGATCTTGCTGCTGTCGCCGGGGTATGCCTCCAGGCGAAATCCATAAAGCATATCTTGCCACAGCAGATAATCAACTGGTGGAATAATAGAGCCCGGCGTTCCATTGGGGACCAACTTGTCACTGACACCCATCCCGGTTCCGGAGATCGTTACCCCTGTATATTGAATACCTACCTTCATTGCGAATGGACCGGTCGATGGAATCACGCTGGGCTTGAGGTAGACGTACGGAAATGTCTGACCGAGCGATGGGCGGCTCAGGGAGACGAACCCAGCGTTGACAGCGATCGTTCCGCCATTGTCGTAAGCCTGCCATGTATTCGAGTCCAACCCGGTTCCGTCAAAGTCATCTCGAAAAACCGGCGTCAGATCGGCTAGGTGTTGAGATGAAAAAGGCAAGCCGGCCAGAGTCGTGTTTTGGGCGCGTGCAGGTTCCTGACCCATGATCAAGAAAGCGAGGACTGTAAAGGTCATGACCAATGGAATGAAGAGTTGCGTTGGGGTTTTCAATCTCGTTTCTCCTGCCGCGCTGGAGTTTCAGGAAAACTGGTAACAGAATACTATAGGGCAGGTAATGATTCAATGCCGATTCTCTTTACCTGCCTTTACAAAAACTATATTTTTCGCCGCGCATAGAACCAGATGGGCGTCAGACAGGCTTGCTCTGTTGCTTTTCCTGGGCGACGAGCTCGCGCCGCAGGATTTTGCCAATCATGGTCTTGGGCAACGAGTCGCGGAATTCAACCTGGCGCGGTACCTTGAATGGGGCGAGATGCTCGCGGCAAAAGGCGATGACCTCATCCGCCGTCGCTTGCATCCCCGGTTTGAGCACGATAAAGGCTTTGACCGATTCACCGCGATAGGCGTCAGGGACCCCGGCCGCCGCCGCTTCGAGCACCGCGGGGTGCTGGTAGAGCACGTCTTCGATCTCGCGCGGATAGACATTGAATCCACCAGAGATAATCAGATCCTTGACGCGGTCAACGATCTTGAAATACCCGTCCTGATCCATCACCGCGACATCGCCCGTTCTGAGCCAACCTTCGCGCAACTGGCGCGCGGTCTCGTCTGGCTTGTTCCAATAGCGTTTCATCACCTGTGGGCCGCGCACCCACAGTTCGCCGGATTCGCCCACGCCGCAGTCGTGCGCTCCGGTTTCAACATCCACCAGCCGGACGTCGGTATCGGGCAGCGGCAGGCCGATCGTTCCGATCCGGTTTTCGCCCATCAGTGGGTTGGCGTGCGTGACCGGCGATGCTTCGCTCAGGCCATATCCTTCGACCAGGCTGCCCCCGGATAGTTTGATGAATTGAGTCTGGACCTCCACCGGCAGTCCCGCCGCACCGCTGATACACGCCTTGATGGACCGGAGGTTGTGTTTGCCGATGTCCGGATAATTGTTGATTGCGACGTAGAGGGTTGGCACGGCCGGAAAAACAGTGGGGTGATGCTTGTCAGTGGATTTGAGCAAATGTTCCAGGTCGCGCGGGTTGGGGATCAGAATCAAAGTTCCGGCAAGATAAATCCCCATGTTCATGCAGGTTGTCATGGTGTAGGAATGAAAGAGGGGTAGGGCGGTGAGGAAGGTTTCCTCTGCCTCGTGCGCGTTGGTGAACCATTCGCGAACCTGCATGGCATTGGCCACGAGGTTGCGGTGTGTCAGTTCGGCCCCCTTGGGCACACCCGTGGTCCCTCCCGTATAGAGGAGAATCGCCGTGTCTTCGGGTTTGACCTCGACTTGCGGCGGCGTTTCCGTGGCCTGTTTCAGGAGGTCCTGGAACCAATGATCGCCACTGTCCAGAGTGACCCGATGCCCCTCCTTTTTTTCGAGCGCGAGCGTAAAGAGAGTTTTCAGAATGGGCGGAAAGTATTCCTTGACGTTTGTGACAATGACGTTCTTGACGTTGGTATGGGCGCGAACCTGTTGAAACCGGGGGTAGAACTGGGAAAGGGTGATAAGGGTTCCCGCGTCCGAATCGCACAACTGATGCTCGAGCTCGCGTGGAACATAGATCGGATTAGTCGGAACAACATACGCGCCCAGTTTCAGAACTGCATAATAGCTGATGACGAATTGAGGCGAGTTGGGCAAATAGACGGCTACCCGGTCCCCTTTTTTGACGCCAAGACTGGCAAGGGCGTTCGCCATCCGATTGACGAGGGCGCTCAGCTCTCGATAGGTCATGCTCCCGTCGAAGAGGGGTTGACCGGGAAGCGCATGTGCGACTGCGCCAAAGATGAGCGCCTTCCGGTTGGGGTATTTGCTGGCAGAGCGATCCAGAAAGCTAAAGAGCGGGGCATCGGGATAATCGAGGTGGGGACGCACCCCCGGCTCATAATGCTTGACCCAAATCTTGTCCATAGGTTCCCTTGCCTTTACCCTTTTTATGGGTTAGTTCGTGATAGGTTTCACAAATCT
This sequence comes from Anaerolineae bacterium, assembly GCA_049694275.1. Lineage (GTDB taxonomy): Bacteria > Chloroflexota > Anaerolineae > UBA4142 > SHND01 > JBAVQS01. The sequence continues at coordinate 3,248 of JBAVQS010000006.1, forward strand.
ATTTTACTCCGAACTGTTTGGCGCTGTCAAGCGCTTGTTTGCAGCGTGTTTATTGTATTGTATAATAGACAGCAATGCAGCCTCTCATTATCGGGGTCGCGGGCGGAACAGGGTCGGGCAAAACCACGGTTGCCAATACCATCGTCGAGCGGGTTGGGCCGGCGCGGATTGCGTGGGTCCAACACGATGCGTATTATCGGGATCAAGGTGAAAAGCCATTTGAAGAGCGCGCCCGCGTCAATTATGACCATCCCGATTCCCTCGAAACGGAACTCTTGGTTACTCATCTCAGACGGCTTCAAGCCGGGCAGGTCGTTGAGGCGCCGGTCTATGATTTTGCGACCCATACGCGCAAACTGGAAACTCGTCATATCGATCCCCACCCCATTATCCTTGTCGAAGGGATTTTGATTTTTGCCGATCTCGCACTGCGCAACTTGTTTGATGTCAAAATCTTTGTCGATACGGATGCCGACCTGCGCCTGATTCGCCGCTTGCAGCGCGATCTGGCTGAACGCGGGCGGACTCTAGCCGCGGTGATTGAACAGTACTTGGAGACTGTGCGTCCAATGCACTTGGAGTTTGTCGAACCCAGCAAGCGATACGCGGACGTAATCATTCCAGAAGGGGGATTTAACCTTGTCGCTCTGGATATGATTGTGGCGCGTATCAAGGTACTGCTGGAATCGTAGCGCAGCAGCGTGTTCGCATTTCCAGAAAGGGGCATGCCGCTGCACGTGGGAGGTGCCATGCTGACCCTGTCCCTCCAGGCAAAACTCGATTCGCTCGCCGAGTACGCGCGCGACCTGCGCGAGATCCAGCCCCATAACCTTGATGCCTTTCGGCGCGACAAGATGCTCCGGCGGTACGCGGAGCGCATTCTGCACATGGCGATTGAGACCTGCATTCATATTGGCATTCAGGTGCTCACCCTCGCCGGTTTTCGCGCCCCCGAGAACTATCACGATGTCTTTATAGTGCTCGGCGATCACCAGGTAATCAGCGCACAACTCGTGACTTCGATGACCATGTTGGTCGAGCTGCGGAATCTGCTGGTCTATCAACATGACGCGGTGGATGACACGATGGTCTATGGGGCGCTCAAAAAGCGGGTGGACGACATGGAAGAGTTCGCCCGCGCGGCCGGCGCGTTTGCGAGGGGCGAGCCGTTTGTGCCCTCTCCCAATTTTACCCAGGCGGGCGAGCTCGAAGATTAATGCGTGTTACCGTTGATATTTCTCCGGCAGTGCATCACCATGCCGGGTTGGGACGCTATGCCGGCGAATTGCTGACGGCGATGCTCTCAGTCGAGCCGGTAAATGAATATTGCGCCTTTTATTATGACCCACGGGGCGACGCGCATCCCGAACCGCCGCTCGATCAGATTCCCGCCAGGACCATTCACCTGCCGGCCAAGCCGTGGCGGATGAGTGTCTTGCTCGCCTCTTTCGCGCACGTTAGCCTGGACCGCTGGTTGCCGCCAGGTGACGTGTTTCACGCGACCGACCATCTGCTCCCGCCGCTGCTAGCTAGTCGCGCGGTCTTTACCATTCACGATCTCATTTTTCGTTTCTTTCCGGAATATCATCTGCCTCTGAACCGGTGGTATCTGACCCTCATGCTGCCGCGTTTCATGCAGCGCGCGAACGCCATTATTGCCGTGTCAGAAAACACGCGGCGCGACGTGACGCGGCTCATGAACATCCCGGCCGAAAAGATCGCCGTAATTTATGAAGGGGTGAACCCGGCTTTTCGCCCTTGCCGCGACCCGGCGCAGTTGGCGGCGGTGCGGACCAAATACCAACTCCCGGACCGGTTTATCTTGTACCTGGGCACGATCGAGCCCCGCAAGAACCTGATTACGCTGTTGGATGCCTATCAGGCGCTGCTTGCCCACGCCGATGGGATTCCGGATCTGGTTATCGCAGGCCGCAAAGGGTGGTTGTACCAGCCTGTGTTTGAGCGGGCGCGCGCGCTCGGGCTCGAATCGCGGTTGCGGTTTACGGACTGGGTGGATGGCGCGGATGCACCGATGTTGCTCAGCGCGGCGGAGGTTTTTGTCTTCCCTTCTTTCTATGAAGGATTTGGGCTTCCCCCGCTTGAAGCGATGGCTTGCGGCGCCCCGGTCCTTTGTTCGAATGCTTCCTCGCTCCCCGAAGTTGTTGGAGAGGGTGGGTTGCTGATCGATCCGCATGATACCAGCGCCTGGGCTGCAACCCTAAGTCGGGTCCTGCAGGATTCGGAATTGCGCGCTCGTCTGAGCGCTCGCGGTATTGCTCAGGCGGCGCAGTTTACCTGGGAGCGAGCCGCCCGCGAAACGCTCAACCTCTATCATCGCATTGTCCTATGACCTACCTTGTGGATGGGCGTTACATCCAGGACCATTTCCCCGGTATCGGGCGCTATGTTTTCAACCTCATTGAGGCTTTTGCGCGTGTTGCCCCTGACCGGCGCTTTCGGGTACTCGTGAATCCCGGTTTGCGTAACACGCGATTCGATCTCGGGCTGCTGTCACGCCGGCGCAATCTCGAGCTCGTCCCGGTTTCAGCGCCAACCTTTTCGCCGCGTGAGCAGGGGCTTGGCCTCAACCGGTCGCTGACGGCGAATGCGAGTCTGTGGCATTCGGCCTATTACATCATGCCGTATCTTTTGCCCGTGCCGGCCGTCGTCACGCTGGAGGATGTGACCCCACTGGTTGTGGTTGAAGAGATGCCAGGCGCTGCCAAGCGAATCCTCTATCGCCTGCTGAATCGGATCGCCGCGTGGCGCGCGCGCTCGATCATTACCTTATCGCACGCCGCGGAGCGCGACATTGTGCAGCTGCTTGGAGTTCCTCCACATAAGCTCACAGTTGTGCCGCTGGCGGCGGACGAGCGTTTTCGTCCTTGCAGCGCAAAGGAGATTGCCGAAACGCGATCCGCGTGGGGGCTGGATCAATATGTGCTGTACCTGGGAAGCAACAAGCCCCATAAGAATTTGGTCCGGTTGGTTCAAGCCTGGGCGCAGGTCTCGACCGATATCCCGCTTGTGATTGCCGGGCATTGGGACCCGCGGTACCCGGACCCGATGCAGATGGCGGCGAGGCTCAACATTTCGCATCGGGTCCGCTTTATTCATGACCTAGCCAATGCGCAGCTTCCGGCGCTGCTCGGCGGCGCACAGTTGTTTGTTTTTCCATCGGTACACGAGGGATTTGGCCTGCCGCCGCTAGAGGCGATGGCCTGCGGCGCGCCGGTTGCCTGCGCGAATGCCTCCAGCCTCCCGGAAGTGGTCGGGGAGGCTGCCGCGCTATTCAATCCCCTCGATGTCGAGGGGATGGCGGGCGTCCTGACGCGTGTGCTTGAGGATTCTACTCTGCGTACCGAACTTAGCGCCCGCAGTCTAGTCCAGGCAGGACGCTTTAGCTGGGACCGCACCGCCCGCGAGACGTTGGCCGTGTATCACAAGATACAAAGCATTGACCATGCGCATTCTGCATCTCTATAAGGACTATGATCCGGTTCTCGGCGGTATCGAGAATCACATCAAGATGCTGGCCGAGGCGCAGGCGGCGCGCGGGCATGAGGTCACCGTGCTTGTGACCAGCCTGAATCGGCAGACGCATGTCGCGCAAAAGAATGGCGTGCATGTTATTTTCGCCTCGCGCCTTGTCAACGTCTCTTCTGCTCCGCTCAGTCTGGATTTCCTGCGGCTCCTGGGGCGAGAACGGCCGGATGTGGCGCATCTGCACTTTCCCTATCCGCCGGGTGAGCTTGCCAACTATCTTGTCGGTCATGCCTCACGAACGGTGCTCACCTATCACAGTGATATCGTCCGGCAAAAGTACCTGCGTGTCCTTTACCGGCCGTTCATGGAGCGGGTGCTCGCGCGCGTGGATATCATCCTTGCTACCAGCCCGAACTATATTTCAAGCTCGCCGGTCCTCTCCCGTTGGAAATCGAAATGCGCGGTTGTGCCGCTCGGCATTGATCCGGCGCCTTTCATTTCTATTCCCGCGGAACGTGAAAAACAGAATGGCGGTGAGAAATGTATCCTCTTTGTGGGGCGCTTGCGTTATTACAAGGGGCTCAACGATCTCCTCAGGGCGCTGCCGGCCATTCCCAATAGCCGGTTAGTCGTGGTGGGGACAGGCCCGATGGAAGACCGGTGGAAGGGGCTGGCGCGAGAACTGGGGGTGGAATCACGCGTCGATTTTGTGGGTGAGGCGCCGGACGCCGCACTACCCGGTTATTATGCGGCGTGTGATCTCTTTTGTTTACCCTGCTCGGAACGGAGTGAGGCTTTTGGCGCCGTTCAACTGGAAGCGATGGCTTCAGGCCGGCCTGTCGTATCCTGCGATGTTGGAACCGGCGTCGGATGGGTCAATCAGGACAGCGTAACGGGGCTCGTAGCGCCTCCGCATGATCCAGGCGCGCTTGCCGCCGCGATCAATCGCCTTTTCGCTGACCCGGCCTTGCGGACGCGGATGGGGGGGGCGGGACGCGCGCGTGTGCTGGGGGCTTTTACGCTTGAGCGGATGGTCGAGCGTGTGTTAGAAATCTATGCGGTCCCGACGTCGAGGCGTTGAGCGGGGCCAGGCCGTAAAGCGGGTAATCAATGCTTTCTACCGCGGCGGAGCATCCCCGCCGGGGTGTCCTGCGAGGTATTGCCTAATAGCCCCTTTCCGCCCGGGTGTATGGGCTTGATGTCCTATTTCCGTTTTGCATATCCGACATACTATAGAGTAGAATAGAGACGGTGGAATAAGAATGGCTCGAATCCTCGCAGTCTGCAATATCAAAGGTGGCGTGGGAAAAACCACGACGGCGGCAAACCTTGCAGCGGCGCTCGCTGCGCGGGGCCGTCGCGTCCTTGCCGTTGACCTCGACCCGCAATCATCGCTCACCGTCGCCGTCGGGATGCAGCCCGATCATCTGACGCAGAGCGTTCGGGATGCCCTGACTTCGAAAGGTGCAACGGCCAGCTCGTTGATTGTTCCAACCCTGGAGCGATTTGACATCATCCCGGCCAACCACGAATTGCGTTTCATTGAGCGCGAACTGGATGGAGCGAATGTGCGCCCCTTTGCGCTGCGTGACGCGCTCGAGCCGATCCGCGGCCGGTATGATTATATCGTGCTCGATTGCCCGGCGAATGCAGGGATTCTAACCGGGAATGGGTTGGCGGCCGCCACGGACGTCATTATTCCTTTCCCGCCTGATTTTCTTGCGCTCCAAACCGTCGATTGGCTCATCCAGATTATCCAGGAGATACGGGGCAAACTCAACCCGAGCCTGCGCGTGACCGGCTTTTTGTTGGCGATGTACACCCCGCGTACGCGCCACGCCCGAGAGATTATCACATCGGCGCGCGAGCGATATGGTATTGATATTCCGTTCTTTTCTTCGGCCATCCAATACAAAGACGAATTACGCGAAGCCCCGATGACCGGCCAATCGGTCATCAATTACGCGCCGGATTCCATTCCGGCGCAGGCCTATATGCATCTGGCGCAAGAGATCGAAGAGGGGGTGCAGGAGCCCGAGCCGCTGGACGCGCCGGGCGCGGTTCGGCATGCGCGGTCTTCGCTGGCGGAGGGGGACCCGCGCGCGGCCTACCGCGATTATTTCCGGGCGACGCAATTCAATCCGGACCTGGCGGAGGCGTGGATCGGGCGGGCCAGGACGGCGGAGGATGAGAATGAAGTGATCCGCTGCTGGGCGCGCGCTCTGCAGTTGGATCCGACGTGTACCGAAGCGCGGACGGAGCTCGGCGCGCGGGTCAATGCCCGAATCTCTAAAACCGGTTCTCCCGATATCCGCGATCTGATGGCGCTCGGCCATTACCTGTACGAGACCCAGCAGCGTCAAAACGCCGGGTTGATCTTTCAGCATGTGACCGAGTTGGCGCCGCGTCATGTCGAGGCGTGGTTAGGCCGGGCGCGCTGTATGCAGGATGGCCTGACCGCCATGCAGTATTGCCAGAAAGCGCTTGAACTGGCGCCGGATGATCGGCATGTGCAGGCCGCGATCGAGGCGACGCGTCAGCGCCTGCGCTCGGAGGCCGCCGCGTTGGTCGAAGACGCCCGGCATGTCAATCAACAGGGCGCACGTCCCGAAGCGTACCAGTTTTACCTCCGCGCTGCAAAACTCGATCCTAGTAACGATCAAGCCTGGCTGGGATGTGCGCGTACGTGTGACGATCAAGCCGAAGCGCTCTATTATGCCGAAAAGGCGCTGGAGGCCAACCCCGAAAACACGGAGGCGGCCAATCTTTGTCGCTGGCTCAAGGCCGATGATAAACGATCATGGCGCTTGCCCATGTCCTGGCCCAATCTTGTTCTGATCCTCCTCGTGCTTCTCGTCCTCGCCGTGGCGGCGCTCTTGATCTTGCGTCCATTTGCCAGTTGAGCGGCATCGCGGTTTTGGACTGCACCCTACCCCGTATCTTTATGCGTGCTTCTGTAGTGATTCCGGCTTTTAATGCCGCATCCACAATAGAGCGTTGTCTCCAGGCCGTCAGCGCGCAAAGCATCTCTGCAACCGATTATGAGATTATCGTCGTCGACGATGGCTCGACGGATGATACAAGCGTGCAGGTGAGGCAGTTCGCCCAGGTCCGCCTGGAACATACCGCGCACCTGGGAGCGGCCGGCGCGCGAAACTTCGGCGCACGCGCGGCCGTGGGCGATGTGCTGCTCTTTACAGATGCGGATTGTGAGCCGACATGGACCTGGATCCAAGAGATGCTCGCGCCTTTTGGCGACTCGTTGCATTCTGTTGTCGGAGCCAAAGGGGTGTATTTGACGCGTCAGCGAGCGGCCGTCGCGCGTTTCGTTCAAATCGAGTATGAAGAAAAGTATGAGCAGATGCGGCGATGGGAAACCATCGATTTTGTCGATACCTATAGCGCGGCCTACCGACGCGATCTGTTCCTTGCAAACGACGGGTTTGACGAGTCTTTTCCTGCCGCTTCGGTCGAAGATCAAGAGTTCTCCTTTCGACTGGCCAAGCAGGGGTATCGTCTCGTCATGGCGCCGCAAGCGGTTGTCTATCATTCGCATGTGACGACGGCGCGCGCGTATGGCCGGCGCAAGTTTCGGATCGGGTATTGGAAGGTGCGAGTGCATCGGCGACACCCGGATAAAATGTGGCGCGACTCACATACTCCGCCAACGCTCAAATTTCAGGTGGCTTGTGTGATGGCGCTCGCCGGAACAATAGGGTTGACATTCTGGTTTCCAATGGCAGGGTGGCTTGTTGCAGGCGGATTCGTCGCGCTGATTGCCAGTTCACTTCCACTTCTCCGGTTTGTGGCGCGGCGTGATCCCGCACTGGTCGCAGTGGCGTCTGGCCTGATTGCAGTCCGGGCGGTCGCGCTCGCCGCAGGCCTGGTTGCAGGGGTAATTGGGGAGGTTGCCCGCAACGCGCAGCTCAAGCGGGGCCTGGATATTTTCGGCGCGCTGCTGGGGCTGGGGCTGACCGCGCCGCTCATGCTCGTCGTTGCCGTTGCCATCAAACTTGATTCGCCGGGTCCAGCGCTATACGCGCAACAGCGTGCAGGACAGAACGGGCGTCCCTTTCGGATATTGAAATTCCGATCGATGATCGACGGCGCGGACCAGATGCTGAACCAAGTCATTCCACAAAGCCAGCTGCCGCCTCCGGCGTATAAAATACATAATGATCCTCGCGTAACGCGTGTTGGCCGTTTTCTCCGGCGCTGGAGCCTTGACGAATTGCCCCAGTTCTGGAATGTGCTGACAGGTGACATGAGCCTTGTCGGGCCTCGGCCGGAAGAGGTGGCAATTACAGCGCAATATAACGAATCGCAGCGCCGTCGCCTCCTGTGCAAGCCAGGTCTTACGGGGCCAATGCAAGTCAATGGCCGGGGCGACCTCTCGCTCGATGAACGGGTACAGGTTGAACTGGATTACATCCGGGATGCATCGATCTGGAAAGACCTTGTGCTGCTCTGTAAAACCATTCCGGCGGTGATTGGTCGGCGCGGCGCCTATTAAATTGGGCAAAAGGGGAAGCGTTTAAACTTTGTTAATCATTGTGAAAACCTATTGACATTTGGTGGGACTGCCCCATAATTTGAAGGAGTGTGTGATAACCTGATCGCGCAAGCGATTGCAGAGTAATAGACCGGCGATATGGTGATGGAATCGGGATCGGCGGTAGATACGTGCAAAGGAGATAGTTATGTCGGTTGATGGCCCAATGACAGGAATGCCAGAGACTACTCTATACGATGAAATTGTTACCCGGACTCAGCGACAGCATCGACTTTTTACTGCTCATTGGGAGCTGACCTATCGCTGTAACGAAAAGTGTACGCATTGTTATCTGGATGTTTTTGCGCCACATGCCGACGTGCCAGGCGAATTGACGACGGAAGAGTGTTTCAGGGTCATGGACGAACTGGCCGCTTTGGGCGCACTCAATCTCACCTTTTCCGGTGGCGAGGTCCTGGTGCGCCGTGATTTCTTTCAACTTGCCGAGTATGCCCGGCGCAAGGGCTTTTTGCTCCGGCTCTTTACCAACGGGATTCTGATCAACGCGGCGGTCGCCGATCAGATCGCAGCGCTGCACCCGTATGCGATCGAGATCAGCCTTTATAGCATTAACCCCGAGACTCATGATGCCATTACGCAGCTCAAGCGTTCCTGGGAGTTGACTACGCGCGCCATTCGACTGTTGCGAGAACGGGGAGTGCGGGTGGTGATCAAGACGCCGGTGATGCGCGAGAATGCTCACGAGCTCCAGGAGCTGAAACAATTCGCGGCTGAGCTGGGCGCCCAATTCCGCTACGATATTACGGTAACCCCAAAGGATTCCGGCATGCTTGATCCGCTCAAGCATCGTTTGACCGACGAGGACCTGCTCCATGTCATGCGCCAGGAGATCAATTCGCATTATGCCCTTCGAACGGTGACCGATGAAAGCCGCACCTGTGGGATTACCCTGAATTCAGTTGCGATCGATCCTTATGGGAATGTGATGCCTTGTCTCCAGGTTCGGAGTGTTGCCGGCAATGTGCGGCGTCAATCCATGCGCGAAATCTGGGAGCATTCGGATGTTTGGCAAAACCTGGGCGGGCTGACGCTAAGCGAGCTGCCGGTCTGCCGCACCTGTGAATTGCGTAGCTTTTGTGTGCGCTGTCATGGAATTGCTCTGGCCGAGGATGGAGATTTGCGAGCGCCGGCCCTGGTGAATTGCCGTGAGGCGCTCGTCCGTCGCCAGGTGTTGATCGAAAAGGGCGTGCTGCCACCGGACCACCCTATTCCGGCGCATTTGCAAGGATATGTATCCGGTGTTCGCCCTGAGCGAACGGCGCGGCCTGCGAACTTTATTCCCTTATCGGCGCTTGTATAGAGCCGACTTGCTATCATCACCTGCGCGGCTATTTTTCGGATGATTGTTTGTGGAGTGTTCAACCGCCGGCCAGACCGGCGGTTGTTTTCGTGGCCTTGGCGGCGCATGAGCTTGGATCAAGATAGGTAGATACGCACATATGTTGCAGGGTGATCATCTGAAAACGACAAATGACCTGGTGCAAATGCGCCTGGACGCAGGGGGTGCCATGCGGTTCCGTGTGTCCACGGCCAGTATGTCACCGTTGCTCCAGATCGGCGACACAGTCATCGCGCGCGGAGTACGTCCCAGCGGCGCCCGTCCGGGCGACTTGATCGTTTCACGGGTCGGGGAAGGCTGGCGTGTTCATCGCCTGATTGCCGCTCATCAGCAGGGAAGCGAACGCGTCTTTGTTACCAAAGGGGACCGGGGGCCTTGCGCCGACGAGCCCTGGTTGGCGCCCGAATGGGTGGGGGTTGTCGAGGCGATGAGCGCGCGCGGCCGAGCGCAGGTCGTGGATGCGCTTGGTCTACAGGGATTGCCCATTGGAATGGCGCTCGTCTCGCGGTGGCAGTGGGATATTTATCGATGGAGTGCTTTTGTCCTGCGCCGTGTCTTGCTCAAAACATTGGAGGTCCTTCTCTACGGAGCTGGCTTTTTCTGTCGCCAGATTATTCTTTTCCGCGCAAAACCGGTTCGAGGACAAGACGGATAGAGGGGCGTATATCGAAAATTGTGTAATTTGCCCTTGTAGGGGCGACCGGCCGGTCGCCCCTAGGAAATTACGCTTTTATTCAGATGGCGCTATAATGCGACTGCGTGCGCCGCTATGGTGATGCAAACAAACGCTCGCCGCACGCACCGTTATCTCGACGCGCATATCGGACGCCGCCAACCCGCGCTAGATCATCTCGCGGCGCGGGCTGGGCTATGCCTTTATGCCGGGCTCACGCAACCAGGCAATTTAAGCGGAGGTTTGGATGACACGTGAAGAGCTTTTCGGCCTTCCTATTTCCAAGTTAGTGGATCTGGTTATCGAATACCAGCAGACTATTGCGCAGCTGCATGTACGCGTGAGCGAGCTGGAGGCGCGCTTGCCGCACCAAGAGGTCGAGCCGCAAAATCGGTTGTGGTCGCAAGCGAGCGAGCCCGCTGCCAATCCGGCGCCGGTAGGGTCTCTATTCCCCTCCGGTGGGGGAGAGGTCCTGGCCGTTGGCGATTCCGGACACAGCACGCATCGGCCGCGGTCCCGCGGACGCTCCTGGTCCAGGCGGTTACGGCGCGCCTTGAATCTGGACGCCTCATTCAGTGGGCGCTATTTGACGGTGGGGCTCGTCGTGATTCTCATCGCGGCCGTGCTGGGTTTTATGATTGTGCAATTTGGTCCCAATTTTTCAATCTCGCTCCATCGGTAAATTTTTGGAGTGGCAAGCAGGTGGAAAAAACCCACCGGCGGCGGGCTGAATAATTCGTGTACAGGATCGTGTTGCGGCTCGCCGCGCTGGTTGCGCTGTTATTTCTCATTGCCGGGGTTCCCGCCTGGCGGCGGCCTGGCCTGCCGCAGCCTCCGCCGCAGGGGTTTGGGGTGGCGCTCGGTTATGGCCTGGGCGCCCAGCGCGAGTTGGACGCGCTTGGCAAAGTTTGGTATCTCGATTATAATCACACCGGGGGAATACTAGGAGATCATCCGCGCCTGCTTGTCGTTCAGACTCAGGATGATCTGGAATCGGTTTCGTCGGTTGCGCAGGCGAACCGCGGCGCATGGTGGCAGTTTGGCAATGAACCCAACGACCCGGCCCAGGATAATATCTCCGCATCCGAGTATGCTCGTTATTATCAGCGGTTCTATTTGACCCTCAAACGAATAGATCCATCTGCCCGGATTACCTCTGCCGGCATCGCCAATGCGGATTGGCAATGGGCTGATGCATTTCGTCAGGCCTATCGCTCGCAGTTCGGCCGGTACCCCCCCATTGATGGTTGGAATATCCACAACTATCTTCTGAATGATTGTACGGACGCCCTCGACGTTGAGGCCTTTCGTTCTCGCATTTTGCTCTTTCGCGCATGGATGTCGCGCATCGGTGAGGAAAACAAGCCGCTGTTTCTCTCGGAATACGGCGTGCTTTATGGGAATGGCTGCTGTGGTTGTCCAAGTATCCCGGCGCAGGGCGTGATTCGATATATGCAAGAGACGTCGAACTGGCTCTCGGTCTCGCACACGGTGACCGCATGGGCCTGGTTCGCTGTCAATACGGGGAATCGCTTTAACGGCGACCTGTTTGAGGATGGATCGAACATAACGCTGTTCGGTCAGGCCTATCAGGATCTGGTCAAGCACGCATCCACCCCATCGACAGGGGGAAAATGAACGAAAAATCAACCCAAAAGGCATTGACGTAATTGGGCGATTATGATAATGTTGTATTCGTGTTTTTGCGTGTTTTATCCGCCCGCGATATTTTAATTTTACACCTCGGCACGACTTTAGGAGGGTAGTGGTATGACGGCTCATCAAAGGCAAATCTTGAGCACGTGCTTGTTCGTGCTTGTCGGTCTCGTCGCTCTAACTTTACTCGCGTCAGGCGCACAGACCTGGGCGGCCCCCCCGACGCAAGGGTCCGTCCCGCCCCCATTGGGTGGAGGACTTCCGCCCAATCCGGCGCCATCGGGATGCTGCTTGCCCGGTGTTGCGTTCTCTTCGGACCGTTACTCGAATCAGGCGGGGTACGAGGATATCTATGTCATGTCCTCTAACGGTTCCAGGATGCTCCGGCTCACCGACGGTTATAAGACGGGTGTGAATCCGGCTGAGTATAACAGCCCCGAGCCTCTCCCGCTTAACACGGATGGAGTGGTCAATCGCTATCCGGCGCCTTCGCCTGATGGCACCCGCATCGCGTTCATGTCGAGTCGGGATGATCCCTCCCCAAAGACCTGCGGCCAACCGGGCCAGCCCAACTGCATTTTCCATCTCTATGTCATGAACGTCGACGGGACAGGGCTGTACCAGTTGACGAGTGGGAATGTGGCCGATGAGAACCCGCATTGGTCCTTTATCTATGGGATGATCCTCTTCCAGTCCAACCGCGAGGACCCCAGCCCGTTGACCTGCGGACAGGCCGGCAAGCCCAACTGCATCGAGCACGTCTATATGGTCCGCCCCGATGGTCGGTTCCTGCACAAGATGACGACCAATCCCGACCGCCCGGACCTGCCGCAGAGCCAGGTGCCCGGCTTTAACGGTTTTGCCGTCTGGGCGCCCGACGACAGCAAGATCGCCTTTATGTCGACGCGGGATGATCCCGATCCGACCACGTGCGACATGCGCGACCTGCCCGAAACCGCGCGCACGGCGCCCGCCTGCATCAAGCACATTTATACCATGAATCCGGATGGGACCGGTGTGGCGCGTCTCACCAACGGCGCTTTCCAGGATGGGCATCCTTCCTGGGGGCCGAATGGGGAAAAGATCATTTTCCATTCAAACCGGGATGGGCATTTTCGGCTCTATACGATGAATCAGGATGGCTCAAACCAGCTCCGCCTCACTAATCCGGCGGATGCCCCTCATGTGGCGGGCGACGACATCAACCCGGTCTGGATTCCGGGCTGCATCGAGCGCATTGTCTTTTCGTCCACGCGCGATGACGGCACCTTGACCGTCTATGCAATCGAGGCGGATGGCAGCAATCTCATCCGTCTGACAACGCCGCTCTTAAGCACGGTTTATCACACGCCGTCGGATGATGACTATCCGGCCTGGTCGGGCCTGCCCGATCCGATTCGCGCGCCCGGCCCGTGCTGCACTCCGGGTGTGGCCTTCGACTCGACCCGCGATACGCGCGATGCCAAGAACCCGCAGATCTATGTCATGCGCGGCGACGGCAGCCGGGTCACGCGTGTGACCTTTAGCACCGCCAACGATCAGAACCCGGCGCCCTCGCCCGACGGCAAGCGCATCGCGTTCGAATCGAATCGTACGGGCAGTTACCAGCTCTATGTGATGAACGTCGACGGGTCCAATCTCACCCAGCTCACCAACCTGCCCGGCGACCTTCACAACCCGGTCTGGTCCAACGACGGCAATCGCATTGCCTTTGATTCGGACCATGAAAAGACGAACAAGGATGTTTGCGGCGACAACCTGAACAATACCTGCCGCCACATCTATATCATGGGCGTGAACGGCTCGGGTATCCAGCGTGTGACCAACAACCCGGTGACCGCCAAGAGCGCCAGCAATACGAAACCGGCGTGGTCGCTCAAAGACACTCTGATGGCGTTCGAGTCCACGCGGGATGGCGCGAAAAACGTCTATGTCCTGAATTTCAGCAACAGCCAGGTCACCCGCATGACGACCCAGGGGACGAACGGCAGTCCCGCGTTCTCGCCGGATAGCCTGCAGATCGCGTTTGAATCGACTCGCGCGGACGGGCAGCACTATCACATCTATGACATGAGCGTGACGGTGGACCCGGCTACCGGCGAGGGCGGAGCCCTGACGCAGGTCACCAACGATGACCCGGCCGTTGCGGCCAAGTTTCCCGATTTCCACGCGGATGATCGGGCGCCGTACTGGTGCCCCACCTGCGTGGACCGGATCATCTTTTACTCGAATCGCGATAATACGACCCCCAAGATCTATGTGACGGGGGAGACCGCCTGGAATATCTCGGTCAAGAACATTGTCCGACTGACCAGTCCGTTCCTGCCCTCAGCGGACCAGCACTTTACCAACACGGATTTCAACGATCTCAATCCCAAGTGGTCCGGTATTCCCACCTGGCTGCTCGCGCCGGCGGTCACCCCGCCTGCGCCGGTCACGCCGACCGTGACGCCGACCCCGGCGCCGACCGGTAAGAACGGCGCCACGGCGGTTGCAACCGGTTCGTGGCTCGATGGGTTTACTGCGTGGGCCAGTCAGTTCTTTAAATAAGTTCAACCCGGGTGCATGACGACCGGCGCAGTTCATCGCGCCGGTCGTCTCACCCTGAGGTCCATTCCGCATTGAATGTTCGCGTCCCCTCGCTCAGGATCCCGGCGCGCATCGGATTACCCGGGCGACGCCTCGTCATCCCGCTTGTCCTGATTCTCCTTCTGCTCCTCTTTATTCAGATCGTCCGCGCCGTCAACGCCGCCAATCGTCTTGAGGAGGATTGGCAGGCGGCTCAAGGAATTCTCCAATCCGACTCCCTGAGCATGCCCGCGCCAGACCAGTTCACCCAGCTCGACACCCTGCTCGGCCAGACCGAATCGGATGTGCACGAGCTGCGGTCGAGCATTGGCCCTCTGATCTATCTGGCGCCGCTCTTTTCCTGGGCGCCTCGCTATGGCGGTGATCTATCCAACGCGCCAGCGCTTCTGGAACTCGCGGACCAGGGCCTCGCGGGGAGCCGGGCAACCTTTACGCTGGGCCAGACCCTGCAGGCCGACCTGACGCAAAACGGTGCAAACAAGCCCAAGGGCCAGCTCCTGGTGCAAACCATCCAGGCGCACGCCGCCGATCTTTTAGAGGCGCAGCGCACTCTCGACGCGGCAACCCGCGCACGCGCGAGCCTGAATCCGGCGCTCCTTTCGCCCACCTTTCAGCGCGTCGTGGCGCGTTTCGACCGGCTGCTCCCTCAGTGGCAAGTGGCGCTAGATGGCCTGAGCCTCGCGCCGGTCCTGTTTGGCGCAGACCGGCCGCGCACCTATCTTGTCCTCCTCCAGAACAGCGATGAGCTGCGCCCGTCAGGCGGATTGATCAGCGGCGTCGCCCGCCTCCAGGTCGATCGGGGCGATTACAAGCTCGTCGATTTCAAGGACAGCTACGCGGTGGACGATCTCACCAAAACGCACCCCCCGCCGCCGCTTCCCCTGACCCGTTATATGAACGCCGGTATCTGGGTCCTGCGCGATACCAACTGGTCTCCCGATTTTCCCACGGCGGCGCAAGCGGCGGAACAGCTCTACCAATTGGATCAGGGTGTTGCGGTGGACGGCGTCATCGCGCTCAATATGAACTTGCTCCCGCGCGTCATGAGCGCCCTGGGCCCCATCACGCTGACCGACTATAATGAAACGGTCGACGCGTCCAACGTTATGGGCAAACTGCAAGAGTACTGGGCCTCGCCGCAGGGCGTTGGACAGACCGGTGATTGGTGGTACCATCGCAAAGATTTTCCCGGCAAGCTCCTGGCCGCGGTCATGGCCCGGATTCAAGCCGGCAGCCTGGACAGCGCGCAGCTTTCCCGCGTCCTTCTGGATTCGTTCCAGACCAAAAATATTCTGGTCTATATCAACGGCGTCACGCCGGCGGCGGGCAGGGTCGGCATCCTGAATGGGGCGGTGAGTCGCGCGCGCGGCGACGCGTTCATGGTTGTCGATTCCAATGTCGGCTTTAACAAGGTCGATGCGACCATGCAGCGGAACGTCGATTACGTCGTTCGCGTCGATGCGACCGGCGCGGCGACGGCGACCCTGACGATCAATTTTGCCAACGCCAGTCCCGCCAGCGACGCGTTCTGCGTCCACCTCGCGCGCTATTTTCCAACCTATCACGAGATGCAGCAGGGTTGCTACTGGGATTACCAGCGGGTCGTCGTCGCCCCGCAAGCCCAGTTTATGCGTATTCGCGGTGTATTGGAAGGGGGGGCAGAGGACCCGCTTCAGAATCGCGCCGTCCTCGACGGCTATTTTCTCATGGCGGGCGGGGAAAAGCGGCAGGTCATTTACGAATACACCATGCCGCGTGTGACGGATGAAAATGGCGCATACCGCCTGCTCATCGAAAAGCAGCCGGGGATGGCCCCACTGCCCGTCAAGCTCACCCTCCAGCTCCCGGCCGAATGGAAGTCGCTTTCGGCCTGGCCTCCGCCGGCGTCGAGCGACGGCCAAACCCTTCACTATGACCTGACGCTCGACCGTGATCTCGAGGTGGTGGTTCAGCCTCAGGGCAACAACCTGCTCGCGCCTGGCCTGGCGCTCGGCGGCGTGGCGCTCATCGGCGCGGCCGGGCTCGGCTGGTGGACCTTGGCCCGCCGTAAACGCGCGGCTGTGGCCATGGCGAGCCAAGCACAGCAGTCTCTATGATGTGTTCAATCCCGTCGCGGGTGCATGACACGTGAGCTCCTGGTTTGCCGATCTGCGCCGCGGGCTCACGCGTACGCTGCCGCATGATCGCATGACGCCGGGCGCGCCCTCCGCGTCCACGCGCGCCCAACTCGCCAACCTCAGGCCTTTTCTAGCCCGGCACTGGCGGCTCGGCGCAGTCGGCGCCGGCATCGTCCTCCTGAATGCGCTGGTCGGTTTTCCCGACCCGCTCATCTATCGCTTTCTCGTCGATCAGGTCATTCTCGCCCAACAGCTCTCGCTGTTGCCCGTTGCCATCTTCCTGCTGCTGGTTTTTCAGCTCTTGGGGATGGGCCTGGGCGCGCTCGAGCAATATTTCTTTGGGCGCCTCGAGCAGCGCGTCCTGTTCGACATCCAGCGCGACCTGCTCGACCGCACGCTGCAAGCACCCAAATCGTTCTTTGACGATCAGGAGACGGGGTATTTAATGTCCCGGCTCCTGTCGGATGTACAGGGGCTGAAATTCTTTTTTTCCAGCACGATGGTCTATATCGTCAGTCAGACATTCAAGCTGGTGGGCGGGGTCGCCCTGCTCATCTATCTCGAATGGCGGTTGGCGCTGGTCACGCTGGTGCTCTTGCCGGGGTTGGTCCTCTGCGTCCGCTATTTTGCGGGTAAATTGCACATCCTCTCTCATCGGAGCATGGAACAGCAGGCGCACGTCTCGCGCTCGGTCGAGGAATCACTCGCCGCGACGCCGCTCATCAAGGCCTTTTCGACGGAAAAGCGCACGCTCGACCGGCTCCTGGACCAACTGCAGCACGCGCGCCAGCTCGCGCTGGAGCAGATGACCGTCACCTCGGCGGCGCTCCTGATCGTCAATTCCCTGCCGGCCCTCGCGCGCGCGATGGTGCTGGTCGCCGGGGCAATCTGGGTGATTCGCGGAGAATGGACGCTCGGCTCCCTCCTCGCGTTTGAATCCTACCTGGGTTATGTCTATGGTCCGGCCCTGGGGCTCGCCTCCGCCAACCTGCAACTGCAAAATGCGCTGGCCGCGCTCGAACGGGTGTCGGCGCTCTTTGATATCGTCCCTGAAGCGCAATTGGGCGTGGGAAAGAAGGTGGCGCGGCTGGCCGGCGCGATCGAGTTTCGGGAGGTCTCGTTCGCCTATGACCGCCGCGAGCCGGTGATTGAGGACCTATCGTTCCGCATCGAGCCTGGCGAGCATGTCGCGATTGTCGGGCCGAGCGGAGTGGGCAAGACCACGCTCTTGAGCCTGCTCCTGCGCCTCTACCGGCCGACCGCGGGCGAGATCTGGTTCGATGGGGTCGCGGCCCCCGAGTACGATCTGACCGCGCTGCGCCGGCGGATTGGCTATGTGCCCCAGAACACGCTGCTCCTCGCCGGGACAATCATGGAGAACCTGCGCTATGGCAATCCGGAGGCCAGCGACGCGGCGGTGATGGAGGCGGCGCATGCGGCGGGCATCCATGATTTTGTTCTCTCTTTGCCGCAGGGGTATGAATCCCTCGTCGGCGAGCGCGGGGTCAATCTCTCTGAGGGGCAAAAGCAACGGCTGTCGATTGCCAGGGCGCTGGCCAAAGAACCGGATATCCTGGTCCTTGACGAGCCGACCTCCGCGCTCGATAGCCTGGTCGAGCACTCTATTTTGCAGGTCCTCCCCGCGCTCGTGCGGGACAGGACCCTGTTTATCGTGGCGCATCGCCTGTCCACTATCCAGATGGCGGACAGGATTCTCCTGTTAAACGACCGGCGGTTGGTGGCGATAGGAACACACGCCGAACTGTTGGCGACGAACGAATTCTATCGCGCTCTCGTCGCCCGCCAGGAATTCGGCGCTCCGGCGGAGATGTTGTCCGAGACATTGCCCCGCTAGGCCGGCATCACGATGGCGTTCACGAGCAACAGCTCCTGAACAAACTCCTCGACATCCTGTTGGGCCTGCGCCTCGGTGACCTCATATTCGCTCACGATTGCGTCGATCATCTGCCGGAGTGAATGTGTCCCGTCAATCAATTCCCAGATGCGCGTGCCGATGGGATTCAATACGGTCACCTCGCCCGAATCCGAGAGGACGATGAGCGCCTGATCGCCCATCACCCGGGCGGCGACCTGTGAGTGCGGTCGAGGACATTTATCGAGTTCCATCAATCACCCTCCAGAATCCGGCGTCCTTGCGAAAATGGAGCGCTTGCACCGGGACGCGCGCTTGAATCTCCGAGCAAATATCGATCACGCGCGCCGCGTTCGCCGGTTGCTCCATGACAAAAGGGATGCAGGACGCGAGGCGGGCGGTCGCCTCGACCGGCGGCGTCGGCGCGAGCCGGTGTTCGCTGTCTTTGACCAGTGTATAGAGCCCCTTGAGCGGCGCCGCGGCGTTGGTGCGCGGCGCTTCCACCAACCGCCCGCGAAAGGGCACGCCAAAGGCCCAGATTCCATCTGCCTGTTGCTTGAGAATAACCAGGTCGTCGCTCAACACCGTGTGCTCGAGCGAAAGCTGCGCGACCGTCGTCTTGCCGCTCTCTGAATGTCCAAAAAAGACATAGCCGGACCCGTGGCGAATGACGCCGGAGGCATGAATGAGCAGCGACCGTTGTTCGATGCATAACCACGCGTAAATGACGCGCAGGAAATTCTCCGGGTCGCCCTTGTCGCGCATCACCAGCGCGGCCTCGCCCCGGGCGCGGTCCACCCACCCCTTTTCATAATGCGATTCAAACTCGATCCGGTCATTCAGCCGGCGCGAATGGACCTGAAACGGTCCTTCGGGGTGAAACGGAATAAAATCGGGCCCCGGTTCCATGTGCAGGCGCACCGTGATCGCCGCCGGCCCGGCGGCCGGCGTTGTAAAGGCTGCATACCGTTCGGCGGTGACGGCCGCGTGTGCGGCGCTCAAGCCGTCGAGCAGCAGGTTCACGCGTATCCCCGCAATCGAAATGGCGAGGGAGGGTAAAGTTGTGTGATCGTTCACAATCGTCCATTATCTTGGAAAATGTGATCCTGTCAACAAGTTTACAGGGCGTTTCAGCTCTCCGCTGTCATTCTGAGCATAGCGAAGAATCACGTTCTCGCTGACGAGATTCTTCGTCGCAACCCTGGCCTCCCGCCTTACGGCGGACGAAGAACGCCAGGGGAGGCAAAGCGTTCCTCAGAATGACAACCCACCTGTCAAGCGAGAATTGAAACGCCCTGACAAGTTTATGAGCGGGCGCGAAGCAATCCCCCCGCCGCCCTGCGCGCGATCCGGACCAGGCGCTCCGCATAGGCGCGCCCGAGCGGGACGGTATCGGGAAGGGCGTACCGGGTGCGCATGTACGTCTCTCCCGGAAAGAGATGATACCACACAAACACCCCCGCCTCGGACGCGGGCAGGTTTACGAAATCCCAAAGGTTCCGCCGGAAAGGGGATGCCGTGGTCGCCAGCGCGAACGCGCGCCGTTCGCCGGACCCCGGCGTGAGCGCCCGGATTTGCCGCCAGGGCTCGGCCGGCGGGGTCACCCCCCAGACCGCGGCCACCCGTTCGAGGGTGAGCTGTATCGCCTGGACCAGCCCGAATGCCCGCGCCTGCCCGACCACGCTCTCCCAGTCAATCGGGCGCCCCGCGCCGCTCATCAACAACGCCAGATCGTACAACCAGAGGAGACGTTCCTCGCTGTGATGCAGCGCATAATGGGCCGCGAGGTGGAACAACTGCGCCGTCGGCGTCAGGGTGAGCGCCGTCCGCCCGTCAAGCTGCACCGGCGTCGTCTGCGCCCACAACCACGCGGCCGGCATACGCCGGCGATAAAAGGCATTCACAAACAGGTGCACGTGCAGGTCGATCATCACGGCGTTGGCCCCGCGCCGCCAAAAGGTCTCTTGCGCGAAAAAGCGCGACGTAAAGCCGGGGACGAACTCGAACGCGGGGGCGTACCCTTCTTGAATAAACAATGGGCGCAAGCGCGCCGCGTCCTGTGGGTGAACGAGCAGGTCCAGGTCGCCGAACGGCCGGAGGCTGGGCT
Organism: Anaerolineae bacterium; assembly: GCA_049694275.1. Lineage (GTDB taxonomy): Bacteria > Chloroflexota > Anaerolineae > UBA4142 > SHND01 > JBAVQS01. The sequence goes on from JBAVQS010000006.1 coordinate 23,661, forward strand.
CGGGATAGATCAGGTGGGCGAGCGCGCTCCCCTTGAGCAGGACAAATGGAATGCCTTCCCGTTCAAAACGGTCTGCCCAGTGGTTCAGGTCCTGGTAGGCGATCAAGCCGGTCGTGCTGTCGCGGAGGTAAGTCTCCCACAGGGCGGCCATCACGCCGGCCGGCGCCGGGAGCTCGCCGGCGCAGCGGCGCAGCGATGCGTGCAGCAGCGGCGCCAGCCCATGTTGCCGCGCCGCCTGCACCATTCCGTCCCATTCCGCCGGGCCGACCATTGGCAGGGACGCGCGGTCGGCCTCTTGAAAGGGATAGGTATGGCGAATGATCTGGACCGCCAATCCTTCGGCGCGCCCGGACGCCGGCGGCGCGAGTTGCGGGGCCGGGCTCATTGCGGGGGCGTCCATTTCATCGCAGGGTCGCCGAGGAGGACAAAGGTGTTCATCACTTCGACCTGGTCGGGCGAGGTGATATCCATTTGCCCCTTGGCCGCGCGGATCGCTTCGCCCAGGGTCGGCGCCGGCTGTGCAAACAAGTTCGCCATCAGGTGGCGCATCAGGGCGGCCTGGACGCCGCTGAGGGAAACCCCCGTCGGCGCGAGGGCCGCCACGATCCCCCCGTCCGATTTGAACAGGAGCTGTTCGGACAGCGAATCCTGGTTCGGCTGATAGAAATAGCCGTCGAGACAGGTGGGGGTGATCAGGATGGGCAGGCGCGCCCCGTTCTGAATCTCGTCCAGGTTCTTGTCGCTAAAGAGCGGCCCCTCTGCCCAGGTCGTGATGGACCCGTGCCCCATGTACATGACCATCAGACTGCCGCTGTTCCATTGCTCGATCAACTGGCTCCGAGCGGACGCGCGATCCCCCTTGAATGCCGAAAGGTAAATCTTGTGCGGCGCGACGTTCTGGGGCAAGAGCGCGGCGATCCCGTTCGATTGTTCGTCAAAGGTGGTTTCGGTGTTGTCCGTGACCAGCACGGCGCGGTGCAGCCAGTCCGCGGTGCGCGGGGTCTCTTCGTACGCCAGGATTTTGTCTACGACGGTCTTGACCTGCGCCGGGGTCTTGGCCGGGATGCGCCCGATGGCAAGGGCCGGCCGCGAGTCCTGCGCGCTCGTGGGCGCGAACCAATCATCGCTCGCCGCCGCGCCCAGGTGGGGGGTGCTCACCAGATACGTCGGGACCAGGTTCGGATTGGGCGCGTGCAGGTTGTCGAGGTAATCGTAGCTCGCCTTGCCGACGAGGAGGACCAGGCGGGGCGCCGGCCGGTTCCAGCGGTCCTGCGCAAACTGGAGGAAATCGCGGATGGCGTGCGGGTCCGGCGCGCCGTCGCTAAAGGCGTCGTACACGGATTCCACATCGACCGTTCGGACGTGAAGCCCCTGCGCGCTCCGCCGTTGAATCAGAGGCTGGAGCGCGTCCATCAACGCGGCCGGCGCAATGACGATATAATCCGCCTGGTCCGGCGCGCGGAGCGTGTTGGGGCTCACCGTGTGAATTGAGACGGGATGCTTGTAGGCCTCGGTTCCCAGCGCGAGATAGCGGCGGTCGTTCTCGCTGTCGTGCCAGGTCAGGCTGCCGGCGCCGTTGGCCTGCTGTGTCCCAAAGCCTTGCAGGCGTTGGGGATTCCCCGGGTCGGAAATGTCATAGAGGGCGAACGCATCCCCGCGAAATCCCTGCGCGCTCACGTCCGGGCCGCCCGCCAGCGCCAGCGCATTATCCTGCGCTGTCACCCGGCGGGGGTAGGTGAGGGTGATGGCCTGGAGAAAGCTAACGTCCACCTGGTCCGGCGCGGCGGGAACCTGGAGCGTAATCCGGTTGACGCCATTGTGGAGGTTCGCGGTTTTCCCCTGGTAGATGTAGAGCGTTTGTCCTGGCCAGTTGGCGTCGCCGACCGGTTGGTCGTTGACAAGCACCCGGAGGCGGTGCAGTTCGGTGCTCAGCCCGGCCATCCCGACCTGGATGGTCGCGTTCCCCGGCGCGGCCGCCGTCAGCGTGGCGGTAATGGTCCGGGCCATGGGCGCGGTCAACTGCTCCCAGAACCAGTGTTGTTGTCCGACCCCGTCGGGGAGGTACACCAGATTCTGCCTCAATACGAGTGTAGCGGAAAAAGTCTGTGGCGGGGCGGCGCGGGGCTGCGCCTCGACCGGGCGCGTGGACATGCGCGGTCCCGCGCCATCCGTCATCTTGAGCGAATAGACGTCGTTGGGGCTGAAACGTTCGGGGTCCGGGTCGCCGTAAAAGATAATCGCCGCGCTTGTACCTGTCGTGTCGAGCTGGACCGGAACGGCTTGCCCATGATGCGTGAGCGTGAGCCGGTCGAGGTGACTGCCGACCACGGCCTGAAAGCCGGTCAGCTCCTGGCTTGAGACGCGGTAGAGTCCCGGCTCGGCGATATCAATTTTCCACCCCTGGGTGATCGTAGGGGGCGGCGACGAACATGCGGCCAAAAGCAGCAGCAAAAAGAGAACGATAAATCGCAAGATGAAAAAGGATCCTAACTTTGCTTGTCATTCCGAGCGGAGCGAGCCGTATAGGTCCCCTTTGGGGAGAATCTCCGTTAGCGGTATCGTCTCAGGTACCAGAACAGAATTCCGCCCAGCGCCATGACCAGCCCCACGCCCATCAGCCCGGCGAACAGGACGCCGGCGGTGATGAGGACCGATGGGCCCTGGCCCGGTTCGGCCGGCGCCGGCTGGCTCGCTGCCGGTGCATTCGTCTCGATCCTGGCGGCGACCCGCGTGCGCGAAGCGACCCGCGTACTGGTTTCCAGCGCTGCGACCAGAGTCGCAGCGGGCGCGGTCGATTCGGCGGCCGCGCCGGTCGCCGTCGCCGTCCCTGTGTTGGGGGAGGGGCCGCGCGGGGGCGCCGGCGGGTTGGCGGCGCGCGCAAACTTGGTCGGCGTCGCGGTGTCTCCCGTATCGCCCGTGTCCCCGGTCCCCGGATCAAAGGCGACCTCGGTGGGTAAATCCGTCGCCGTCCAGACCGGTGTCATCGTCGCGACCGTGGCGGTCGCCGTCCCCGTGCCGCTTGGCGCGATCGTGGTCCGCGTGGCGCTGGGGGGCGGGGTACCGGTGGGCACTCGCGTGCGCGTCGCCGTGGGGCCGGTCGTGCTGGTGGCGCTGGGGGTTGGCGTTGCGGTCGCCGCTGTCCCCATCATTGCCGAAACCGGACCAAAGTTCTGTTTGCTTCCGCTGCTGCTGACGCTCTGCAATTTATAGTACATCGTCTGGCCGGATGGCGCCGTCGTGTCAGCGTAGGAATAGCTGTCCCCATTGACGCATCCCGCGCACCCCGGAATCAGGTTGGGATTGATCTGGCCGAATCCGCTGGTCGCATTGTTGCTCCGCAGCAGGTTAAACCCCAGGTTATTGATCTCGGTCGCCGTCGTCCACGTAACGGTGATGCTCGTGGTCCCACTTTGCGCGGCAAAGGAAGAGAGCGTCACCGACGCCGAGGCGCGCGTGACCATGAGCGCAAGGAGGACCAGCCCTCCGAGCACGCCCACCCCCTGGACTGCGCGCACCCATTTTTTGATATTCACAAGTAGATCCCTGCTGAATGCATGACTTTTGTTTGTCATTTTTTGGGAGAATCTCATTCTTGGAGGCGAGATTTCTCACTACGTTCGAAATGACAAGCGGTAACGTGAGCTAATGTACGATAAACGGCAAATCGATAAAGAACCGCGTCAGAATGCTCAACAGATTCGTCGCCGTGTCATTCGCCGTATTGGCCTGGGCGGCGGTCGTCGAAATGCTCGCGGTATTGCTGAACGTGAGACTCCCATAGTGCAGCCGGTTCGGGTCGAGCGTTCCGGTTATGGTGATGACCCCGCTGTCGTTCGGCGCCAGCGTTCCGGCCTGCCAGGTAAAGGGCGTGGTCCCGGTTCGTGTGACCGGCGCGCCGCTCGCTGTGTAGGTGGGATAGAGCAAGAGCGCGGGCAGGGTATCGGTCATGAGCACGCCCGTCGCCGGCCGGGGCCCGTTATTGCGGAACGAGAGCACGATGGTTACCGGATCGCCCATCGCCGCCTGCGCGGGCGGGTTCAGGGTCTGGCTGATCGCCACGTCGGCGACCGGCAGGAGCGCCGTCACGTGCGTGCTGCTCGCATCGTTCGCCGTGTTCGTCTGCGCGGTGGTCGTCGCAATCGTCGCCGTATTGTCGATGGTGGGACCCGCATAATCGGGCGGGTTTGAGTCGGTCGTCGCCGAGATGGTGATGACGCCGGTTGCGCCCGGCGCGAGCGTTCCGACCTGCCAGCTATAGGGTGCGCCGCCCGTCTGCGTCACCGGCACGCCGCTCGATATGAAGGAGGGGCTGGAGAGAACGGCGGCGAGCGTATCCGTGACCACGACGTTGGCCGCGGCGCGCGGGCCGGTGTTGGTAAAGGTCAGGACATACGTGATGGGATCGCCCATCACCACCTGCGCCGGTGGAATGGCCGCCTGGTTCATGATCACATCGGCCGGCGCAATCATCGTCAGGTTGGCGCTGCTCACATCGTTCGCCGTGTTCGTCTGCGCGGTCGTCGTCGCGAGGGTCGCCTTGTTGTTGAGCGTGAGACTGCCATAATCGGCCGGGTTCGGGTCGGTCGTCGCCGAGACGGTGATGACGCCGGTTGCGCCGGGCGCGAGCGTCCCGGCCTGCCAGCTATAGGGTGCGCCGCCGGTCTGTGTCACCGGCGCGCCGCTCGAAATGAAGGAGGGGCTGGAGAGAACGGCGGCGAGTGTGTCGGTGATGACCACGTTCTGCGCGCTCGTCGGCCCGTTATTGGTAAAGGTCAGGACATAGCCGACCGGGTCGCCCATGACGACCGGCGAGGAGACTGTCGCCGTCTTGTTGATTGTGACATCCGACTGGGCGATCATATTCACGGTCGTATTGCTCGAATTGTTCCCGCTGTTGGTTTCGGGGGTCGCGGTCGTGACGGTGGCCGTGTTGCTCACCGCTGCGCCGGAATAGTGTGACGGGTCCGGGTCCATCGCGCCCGTGACCGAGATCGCCGCGCTCGCGCCCGGCGAGAGGCTGCCGACCGTCCAGGTGAAGGGAGCGGTGCTGTTGGGCGAAATGGGCGCGCCGTTGAGATAGAACGCGGGATTCAACAGCGTGGCGGGCAGGGTATCGCTGATCGTCACCTTTTCGGCCAACCCGGCGCCGGTATTCGTAACGGTCAAGAGATAAGTGATGGGGTTGCCCATCACCCCCTGCGAGGCCGGATTCACCTTTTGCCCGATGGTCACATCGGTCGCGGTCATGGGCAGGCGCGAGGCCGGATCGCCAAACAACAAATAGGTATCCAGCAGGTCCTGGAACGAACCGCCGCTGTTCAGCCAGAGGTTGGCTTTGCCATACACTGTGGCCGAGCCGATCTGGGTGATTCCCTGCTGCATCACGGCCTTAAAGAAACCGGTCGCGAGCATCCGGTGGCCCGTCGCCACGCCCCAGCCGGTCGCCGCCCAGCTTGCCACCGCGCCGTTCCCGCTCCGCAGGATGTTGGTCTCGGCCAGGCTGTGGCCGCCCGGATTGATGTAATAGCCGGTAAAGCAGGTCATTTCGAGCAGCACCGGCGTCTTGTTCCCGTTGGTCAGCGCGGCCACGTCGGTCATGTTGAACAACTGGTACGAGCCGGCGACACTGCTGTTCCCGCCCCAACTCTGGCTCGCCGCGTGCCCGGTATAGCTGACGATGAGACTGCCGTTGTTGATGGCCGCGTTGATCGCCGCCTCTTCGGCGGTATTCGTCGAATAGCTGACGTAGGGGAGCTGGCACTGGGGGTACTGCGAGGGGTCGCAGGGATTGTAATAGACGCGCGTGGCCGTAAAGGGCGCGGGCAGGTAAAAGGAACTGTTCGCGATCTCGTCGCTCAGGTTCCAGAAATTTCCCGCGGTGTCGGCGGTCCCATCCTCCAGGTACGAATTCCCCGTGACAAAGCTCACGTTCGTCCGCCAACTCCCTGCCGGCGGGTTTTGCTCAAAGTTCAGGATCTTGTTGACCATCCCGTCCACTTCGGCGGTCGTCGTCCCCGGCAGGCGGCCCAGCGCCATGTCGGGGAGTTTCGTCCCGCTGAACATGACGAGCCAATCGTCATTGGCCGTCTCCCCGATCTGCGCGTCCACGGCATGCAGCACCGCCGGGATGTATTCCATGCCGGCCGGCGTTGCGCGCTGGCAGGAGACGTTGCTGAGGCAGTATTCCTTGGGGTCAAAGGTTCCCTGCCCCACCAGCAGCGCAAACGACGGAGCGGGCGCCTGCCAGTGAGCGTAGGCGTACGCCAGAAAATCGCGAATCGCCTGCGGATCGACCACGCCGTCGCTAAACTCGTCATAGACGTTCTGAACATCCACGACCTTGACGCGCAGTCCCTGGCCCGCGCGATAGGTCGCCAGCGGCTGGACGTCGGAAATAAACCCGCCGTAGGAGATGATGATTTCGTCCGCGGCGTTCCCCGTGTCGTGCAGATTGACCAGGCTCGCCTGCGTCACCGTCACCGGCTGCGCGAGACTGGCGGGCGTCAACGCCACGTACTGGTGCGTTCCCGAATAGGTATCCGCAAACTGGAGCGTATAGGCGCCCCCGTTCGGCGTGACGGAGGTGGAGATGAACTGGCTGGTGTTGAACGGGTCGCTGATATCGTAGGCTTGCGCGTCCCCCGTCGTAAAACCGTTCACCTGATATTCGAGCGTCGCGTTGGCATTGTCCTGTCCGAACCGGAGCAGGTTATTGGCCGTGGTGAACGACGCCTGGTAGCTCAGATCGGCGGAATCGACGAAGAGAAAATCATTCGTATCCTGGTCTGTGAGCTCGGTGAGCTGAATCGTATTCGACCCGGTGTGGAGGTAGGACTGGGGGAACTGGGCGGTTCCTTTCCATACCATCGAGCCCTGCCATGTCTCGTCGTCCACTTGATTGCCGTTCACAAACAACTGGGTGTGATGCCCGTTCGTGCTAAAAGCCCCGGCCGTTACCTGCAGGGTCGCCGTAAACGTCCCCGAGGCCAGGTAGGGGATCTGCACCGTCGTGGTCCAGGAAGGGACGCCGTACACCGGCGCCACATACGTCCAGTACCAGCGATCGGTCTCGCCGGTCAGCGGGACCTGGGCGCGGTACATCAGGTTCTGCTCCAGGTGCGTGTTGGTCGTGAAATTCGTCGCGACCGTGCCCGCGCCGCTGCCATCCTCCGCCGCCATCCGTTTGCCGGTCGCGTGCCCGTACGTCAGCCAATAGATATTATTGTTGGCATATTTCGACGTGATGGCCTGGCCGTAGAACTGGACGACATCGCCCGTGTCGCCGGTCGTGCAGTTGTTCCACGACGCGCCCCCGACGAGGATCGCCATCTCGCTCCCCTGTTTATAGACCTGGAGCGTCGTCGGGTCGATCGACAGCGAAACGCCGGCGGCCTGGGCGAGCTGGGCGCACGTCACCGTGTACATCCCATCCGCATTGACCGCGATCCGGTACCAGGGCGCGCCGGAATATTTCGGCGCACTTGCGACCTGCGCCAGCGCAGCCGGCCGGGCGCTGCGCCACTGTTTCGCCGTGTCATAATTCACCAGCGTCTTTTGCAGAATCTTTTCAAACGGCCCTTCATTCTGGACGCCGCCGAGCTCCGCCGCGGTCTTGCCGCGGGGATAGGTGAGGGTGAGCTCGACGCGCACCCGCTGGTGAAAAACCAACTGGCGGGTCGCCGCGTTGTATTGCAGGGGATGAAACTCGAGCGCGGCATAATGCTGGCTGCGCCAGTCGCCGGTCTCGCGGAGAATGGCCGCCTGGGCGGGATAGAGTTGATTGGAGGCGTAGGCCGCGCGGTCGGGTTCAATCACCGTGCGGTCGCCGGTGGGCAGAACCTGGTCAAACTTGAACTGGACCTCTTCGCGCGGCGCGGGGACCGGCGGGTGATCGAGCGTGAGGGTCCGCGCCTCGTCGGCCAGGATTTTCACCGTCGCCTGCGCGCCGGGCGGAATGCCGGCCATAATCCCCTTGATGGGCAGTTGCGGCTTGCCCGCCTCGCCCGTCGTCCCCAGGCCGGGGAGCGAGAGGAGCGTATAGGTCTCCCCGTTCGCGGTGGTCTGGCTTGCGGTATAGGCCGGGAACTGCATCTCGACGACGATGCGGCTCGTGTCGGATTGAATCAGGCGCGGCTCGACCGGCGCGGGAGCTGCCGACGCCGGCGCGGCGGACGCGGGAATCGTCGATACGGTAAACCAGGCCGTCGCAAAACAGAGGACGAGCAGGCTGGTGAAAAAGGGATTGGAAAGGCGTCCTGGTTGATCGTGCTTCATCGCTATTCCTTCGTGTCGGTCCCATCACAGGGATTAATCATTATACGTTCGTTGTCGCCGCGCGCATCGACCCCGATGCGATTGTCCTCTATTCTACCATGCGCGGTACCTTTTTACAAACATAAAAACGGGCCGGGGTGCGAGACCAGGACTCGCACCCCCGGCGTAACCCGCGCACTCATTTTAAAACGAAACAAAATGGATGCGCGGAATATAACTAGAAACCGGGGTGTTTGCCGATTTTAAAATCATTTTGATGATTCTGTTTGTTAAGGTTCGGATGATGGATTCGGCGATGAATGCTGTACCATTCTTGTATCACATTTTGTTCCCCATTTCCATCTAACATATGTCATAAACATTTGCGGATTGACCCCGTTCCAGAGGCCCGGCCAATCCGGCAGGGGCTCTAACAAGCTTATTTTGATGGATTTCCATCACGCTAACCCCCAACGGGATCGGCAATTGGCAAATTCATCTAACATATGTCACATCTTTTAAACTCGTCCTTCCTACCCTCTGCCTTTCTGAGAATCTCGTCGGCGAGAGGGAGATGCTTCGGTTGCAACCCTGGCCTCCCGCCTTACGGCGGACGAAGAACGCCAAGGGAGGCAGGTCGCTCCGTCAGCATGACAGCCTGCCGTATATCGAAAATTGTGTAATTTGCCCATGTAGGGCGAACGGCCGTTCGCCCCTACAAAATTACACACAAATCGGCATACGGCATGACAGCCCGACTGTCGCTCTTTCAGTACGACGGCCCGGCTTGGCCCCTGAAACCCGATTTGCAACTATTCGCAGAGAGAAGTAAAATAGAGGAATCATGCTTTTACGAGGAATACTATGAATCCGTCGGACATTACTCTATTGCGTGTCTCCGCCACCTCCAGCCCCTTCAAGGTTGCCGGCGCGATTGCGCACGCGCTGCGGCATCAACCGCAGATTACCGTACAGGCCATCGGCGCGCCCGCCTTGAATCAAACTCTCAAAGCGCTCGTCTATGCGCGGCGTTATCTCGAAGAGGACAAGCTCGATCTGTTCGCCGTGCCCTCCTTTGTCGATCTGGAGATCGATGGCGCGACCAAAACCGCCGTGCGGTTCGTGGTCGACTCTACGCCCCGGGCCGCGGCGCCGTCTGCGCCTACGACGCCACCCGCGCCCACGACGCCGCCTGCGCCTACGACACCGCCCGCGCCTACGACGCCGCCTGCGCCTACGACACCGCCCGCGCCTACAACGCCGCCCGCGCCTACGACGCCGCCTGCGCCTACGACACCCGCGTAAAGAATCGCCGTACGCGGGTGATTGTGTCGTTCTGTAGGGCGGGCTTGTCGCGCCTGTCGCCTGTTCCACTTTCGCTTGCGATAGAACAAAAAAGAGACGCCGGTCATTGACCGGCGTCTCTTTTTTTGTTTCATGCCGTGTATGTCATTACAAGTTGGTGCGCCTCCGGCGGAGGAGATAGAGCGTGCCGGCGAGTGCGCCGAGCACGAGCGTGCCTGCGCCGAGGCCGAGGAGGAACGGCGTCTGATCGAATTCCGACGCCATCACGGCAGGGACTGCGACGACGGCGGCGGGATGGCGCGTGCCTGTCCCGTTCAGTGCGACATCCTCCAATTCATAGTAATAGGTACGTCCGGGGAGGACCGTCTTGTCCTCGTAGGTGTAGCTGTTGCCCGTCACTGCGTTGGCGGCGGCGGGGATCAGGTCGGCATTCACGCGGACATACGGGCCTTCCTGCTTTTCACTGCGATAGACGTTGAACCCGGCGGTGTTGATCTCACTCGCGGTCGCCCATTGGAGCGAGACGGCCCCCGGCTTGTTGACGGCGCGCGGGATGGGGCGAATCTCAAAGGACGAGAGGCCGACCGCGGTGGTGCGCAGCGCATCGAAACACTCGCTGGCGGTGCTGAGTGTGCCGTCGAATGCGCCGTTGTCGACGCCCAGCCCTTTCTTGGAATAGATGGTGGGCGCATTGCTGCTGCCAAAGTCAATGTTCCAACAGTAGCGCCCGATGGTCTGCGGGATAAAGGCGGCCGAGCTCACGGTCGCGTTGGTGCTGGACGCCAGGGTTTGGGTGTTGGTAAAGACAATCGCGTGGACCAAACTCGACAGCGTGCCGGGTCCGCTGTAACAGGTGCCGGGGTTGGGCAGAACATACGGGTCCATCTGGCAGACCGTGAACGTCACGGTCCCGGCGACATTGAGGAGCGTGCCGCTCCCGTTGACGGCGGTGATGACGGCGGTGTCGGTGACGCCGGGGCTGGCGCCGATGGTGACGCTGACGGGGGAGCTGCTGGTCGTCAGCCCTTCGGGCACGCCGCCGCTGACGAGCGCAAGCTGGTTGTCGATACTGCCGCCGGCGGCGTCATAGTTGATAAACTTGATGTGGTAGCTGGCGCCGGAGAGTGCGCCGGGGTCGATGTTCTGGCCCCAGCGGATTTCGGCGGGCCAAAAGCGCTCGTTGCCGATGGCGACGTGTGCGGCGAACTCGAGCATGGTATTGGCCGAGGCGGTGGTGGTGGTGATGGTGACGGTGTAGTACGCAAAGAACTCGGTGTTGGTGCCGGTGCTGTCGACGACGGCGCCGCCGATGCAGCACTGGTGGCCCATCGCAATGCTGGCGCCGGAGATGGGGGCGTCGGCATAGACGGAGATGAGCCGGTTGCCATACAGCTTCTCAAAGGCGTCGAGGCGGTCCTGGACGTTGCAGGTGCCGAGTGCGTAAATGGTGGAGCAGAAGGGATCGTCCGGTGCGGCGACGGTGGCGGAATAATAGACGCCGTTGTGGAAACGCTGGCAGATGGTAAAGTCGCTGAGGGCGCCGGAGGTGGAATAGCCGTCGCAGGGGTTAGGGTTTTCCGTCTGGCCGATGGCCTGCTGCGCCAGCGTAATCGCCTGGGCCCACGAGACCATGAAATCATAGTCGTGGACGTAGATGCCGCCGGTCTTGTCGGACCAGGAGATGCCAAAGTAATAGTTGTGGACGGTGAGGCCGGTGCTGTTGGTGCCGAACATGCGCTGCCAGGTGCCCATGCCGGTGGTATAGTTGGCCTGGGAGGCATTCAGGTTACCGCCGGTCCAGGTGCCGCCCGTGGTTGAGGTGCAGTCGTCGACGGGATAACCGCTGTTGCGACACTGCTCCGGGGTGACCTTGTCATTGGCGGACGCCGGGGCGGCGGTGCGAAAAGCCAGGAACACAAAGAGGCCCATGGCGATCAGCGGGAGCGCCACCAGGCCGAACAGTTGGGTCAGGCACGACCGGGGGATGCCCAGCCGCGCAAATTGTAACGATGGTTTCATTACTTGCTCCTTCTCCTCCAACGATGAATTCATTCACTCACGCGACGAGTGTCATTGCAACGAATAGACAAAAGCCAAAGGCCGGAGCATGAGATGTTCCAGCGGAACGTCTCTACCGGCGTGTGGGACATCGTGCGATGTCTATTGGATTGCGCTAAAAGGTGAGCTACTACTCAAGTAGTGTCGATGTGAGGGGCGGCCAGCTAGTCGGCGAGATGGTACCTTTGGACTAGCGCAGAGCGTTTTAAGGGACTCGTTGACGCGAGCGGGATGTTTCGGTCGCACAGGGCGCTCCCTCCGCATGACCGAGGGAAGGGTGTCACCCTGAGAGGAGCGAAGGGTCTCGTTGCCGCGAGCGGGATGCTTCGGTCGCACAGGGCGCTTCCTCCGCATGACCGAGGGAAGGGTGTCACCCTGAGGGGAGCGAAGGGTCTCGTTGCCGCGAGCGGGATGCTTCGGTCGCACAGGACGCTCCCTCAGCATGACAGGCCAGGAACAAAAAACCGCATCACGCGCGAACCCAAGGTTCGACGGTGATACGGATAGAAACCTCATCCTCGTCGATGAGGTTTGGGGTAGACGCGGCAATCGCTCACGCCGCGCGCTGGGTTAACTGCGAAGCGTCGTGTTGATGGTGCAGAGGCCAGTGTTCTTCAAGTTGGTATCGATTGTGCAGTTCGTGGCAAGCGCCTCAAGGGGCGAGCGGTAAAGGATGCTCGGCTTGTCATAAGGCTTGCGCACTGGCTGGCCGGCGACCTGGGCCGGGTCATAGGTCGGGTTGGACATGCGAGTGCCTCCAAATAATGATGACAGGAGAAATAAGCTGTCTCATACTATCGCACATTTTCCACCGATTGTCAACC
>JBAVQS010000007.1:0-8268 GCA_049694275.1 Anaerolineae bacterium
ATTGGTCAGCGTCCGCACGCGATGGCCGGCCTGTAACAGCCGCGCCGCAATGTACTTGCCCGAATAACCAAACGCGCCGGTGACAACGTGCAATTCCTGTTCAGCCATTTTACCTTTCTCCCGCGACTGCGCGGCCCGCGTTCAGCCGCCCGCCGCCATAGCCGGTTGCGCCGGACATCCATGGGAAGCGATCCGCGGTAAACTCGATTTCCTGCTCAATCTGATCGGGCGGGGCAGACGGATTCTTCAAATAGAGCATGGCCGCCGTGCCCGCGACGAACGGCGTTGCCATCGACGTGCCGGAGTTATAGTCATACGTTGCACCGGGGACTGTGCTGAGAATATCCTCGCCCGGCGCACTGATCGACACCCAGTCCGAGAAATTGCTGAAATAGCTCAGGCGGTCCGTGTAATCCGTCGAGTTGACCGACATGACGTGATTGCAGGCTGCCGGAAAGAATGGTGCGCCTTCGCCCAGGTTCCCGGCGGCGGCGACCACGAGCGTCCCCCTACTGTAGGCAAAATCGGCTGCCTCTTGCAGCACGGTTGGGCACTGGTTGACCTCGCCGGTGCCGAGCGAGAGGCTGATGACGCGGGCATTGCGCCGGACGGCATAGCGCATCGCCAGTGCCAGATTCGCGATAGTGCCATAGCCGGAGGCGTCGAGTATCTTGAGCGGCAGAATCTGCACGCCGGTCGCCGTCCCCGCGACTCCCACGTGATTATTCTGAATCGCCGCGGCGATGCCGGCGACGTGCGTCCCGTGCCCCAGGTCGTCCTGCGGCGGCGCGCCGGGGATGACGAAATTGTACCCGCGCACGATCCGCGCGCGCAGGTCGGGATGAGTAAGCTCGACCCCGCTGTCGATAATCGCAATCGTCACCATTCGGCCGCCCACCGCAGGCCACGCGCGCGCCGCCTGGATGCGCTGCAAGCCCCACTGGTCATGATAGAGCGGGTCATTCGCGCCGGACGCGGCGGTTGGCAGGAACAGTGGGAGGTGCGCCGGGCGCGCCTCGACCGCGCGGACAATATAGTTCGGCTCGGCGAGCACGACGCGAGCCTCTGCCTTGAGTGCGATGAGTACCGCCGCAAGGTTCGCTCCCCGCTGCGCCTGCGCGCGATAGACCTTCAGGTCCGATTGATACTCGACCGCTTGCAATCCCTGCGCCGCCAGCGCCTGATCGATCTCGGCCCGCGACAGCGCCGGCTGAAAGCGGACCAGGATGCCGGCAAATGGTGCTGGGGCATCGGATTGGGCCCGGGCCGGCGCGGCGAAACCCGCGCAGACGAGCACGACCAACAACAAGGTCGCAACGGCAATGCGATAGCGCATGCCAGAATTATACGCCGCTCGCGAGATTCCACAAGGGAGGGAGGCGAAGGCATTATCCGTGTAGGGGCGATGCCGGTGGCTCGCCCGGCGCGGCCGGCATCTTACGGCGCGGAAATTTGGAACGCGATAGCCGCGAAAGAATGCGAAAACCGCGAAAGGGTCTTTTCTTTCGCGGTTTTCGTGGCCTTTCTCAACTTTCGTGGTCCAAACGTCTATGTCATGGGGTGCATCACCTCTGTCGTCGAACTGCCCACAACCCGAGCCAGCCCAGCGGGAAGAGGACAAGCAGCCAGAGCGAAACCCCGCCATCTTCGATCAGGGTTGGCTTTTGGTTGGGGACGGCAGTCACTGCCCCGCGGAAGGCATCTACGATGACTGTGGCGGCGGTGGAGGATGCGTTTTTGGTGCCTAGCGGCCGCACCTCGATTGTGTGTTGCCCTGCACCCAGGTTGGGGAATGTTACAACGTACTGCCATTGGGCGGAGGACGATTTGTACAGGTCGTAGGTTCCTTTGTTCACTCCGTCGATATAGACGTTGGCTTTTCCATAGCTCGTTCCCTTGGTGGTGATCCAGTCGATGCTGCTGCCGGTAAAGGTGAACCGGGCGATCGTACCGGCGGTCTTGTTAGACCGGTAGGCCCCGCCGCTCGCGCTGGCGTTGCTCGCCCCAATCCAGTTGTTGTACTGTACCGTTATCGTATTGTCCTGGGTTGTCCCCGCACCCGCCTTGAATGCGTCGATGACGACGTTCGTGTCGGTCGCACTTGCGTTCTTGGTTCCAGTTACCTGAATGACCAGCGTGTGGGCTGCATTTGCCAGACCGCTGTAGGTCTTGGCCACTTGCCATTGATCGGTCGGGCTGTACAGGTCCGGCGTGCCCTTGCTCACGCTATCGATAAGGATCTTGGCGATGCCCTGGGCCGGCCCTATCCGGGTGACCCATGTGATCGACGTCCCGCTGAACTTGAACGTGGCCTTGTCGTTTGCCACCCGGCTGACCCGGTACGTACCGCCGCTGGCATTGTTGTCTCTCACCCCGCGCCAGTTGTCATACTGGATCGCGGGGTCTTCGTTCTCGAACAGGGTAATCGGGACTGCCGTAATAGTCGGCGTATTCGTCGGCGTGATCGGTGTATTAGTGACCGTTGGCGTGTTCGTGGGTGTTGGCGTCGGCGTGACCGGTGTGCTTGTGGCCGTAGGGCTATTGGTAACCGTGGGCGTTGGCGTGATCGGTGTATTGGTCAATGTCGGTGTACTTGTGGGCGTGTCAGTTACCGGAGCGGCCACCGCGCTCACCGGGTACGTCCCGCTGACGCCGCCGATGCAGCCGTTCCCGCTCCAGGTCAGCTTGTAGTAATAGGTCTGTCCGATGAGCGCGCTGCTGTCCAGCACGCTGTAGGCGACCGGGAAGGTCTGCGCCGCGCAGCTTGAAAGACTGGGCTGAGGCAGCACTGTCTGCCAGGTCCCCGTAATGGAGGTCGAGCGTGAGATGGTAAAAGTATCGATCTTGTTCTCGGAGGTTGTTCCCCATGTGATACGCACCGCGCTTCCCGACCACTGCGCCGCGAACGACGAGATAATCGTCTGGATGGATGGGGTGGCCGTTGCCGTCGGCGTCGGGGTGAGCGTGATGGTCGGCGTGGGCGTCGGCGTCGGCACCGAGCCGATGACGTTGACCGTCTTTTGTTCAAGCGCGATCTCGTTCACGCGCGGGCTGGTGCAGCCGTTGCACTGGACGCTGATGAACGCAATCCCCTGCGTGGCATAGTTGCTCGGCGGGATCAGGCATTGAACGCGCTGCACGCTGTTCACGGGAATGCTCTGGCAGCCCGTAATCGGGGTGTTGCCCGACAGGACTGTCTCGACGCGCGTGCTGCCGGGTCCATCGTAGAGCGTCAGGTCCACGAAATACGCCTTGTTCGGGTCGAGGCCGGAGAACTCGTAGGTCACGGTGTTGCTGAACGCGCTCCGGTAGGTGCTCACCGCATCGCTCCCGCCGAGCGTGCTCGGGTAGGTGTTGGTCCCATAGTACCCCGCGCCGCGCGTCGGGTCATACGGCAGGTCGTTCGTCCCACCCGCGTCGATATAGGCGTACTGGATCGGTGTCAGGTGCAGCTCGCTGACGAACGCCGGGCCGGTGGAAGAAGCCGCCGCGCTGAACCGCGACGGCATAAACGCCCCGTTGGGCCGCACAATGTCGATCCACAATGTGCCCGTCGGGTAGGCGGTCGGCGGCACCAGGATGCTGGTTGTGCTGGCGCTGCTGTCATTCATCGGAATGACTACGCCGCTGTTCACCCCACTGAACCGGACTGTTTCGGTAAAGTTATCCCCCTCCTGGTAGAATATCCCGTCGAGGTGGTAAGCGCGCGTCGGCTGGAGTCCGTCGATGCGGTACTGGATATCCCCATTGCCGTCGTAGCGCACGGTTTTCGTCACGACCCCTGCGCCGCTGAAATCATAGGTCGAGCCGTTCAGATAGCCATAGCCGTTTGCCGTGCTATAGGCGGTGTCGTTCCCGCCGCCCGCGTCAATATCCGGCGGGTTGAGCCCGATATAGAACGTGCGGGTAAGCACATTGTCCGATTTAGTCGATTCGGTGACGGCGTTCGTCGCATCCGTCGTAAGGGTGATCGTATGCAGGCCGAACAGGGTCGGCGTCAAGACGGCGCTAAAAGTGATGGCGCTGCTCGCGCCGATCCCACCCGTTTGCATATCCTGATTGAGCGTATCCCCGCGCTCGCCTGATTCGTTTATTCGTTGCGTATTCGTTGACGCATCCGTTTCGCCCGTGTTCGAGATCGTCGTCGTCACCGAAATCGGCTCGCCCGCAATCCGGTCGGTGTGGTCAACCGCGATTCCGGCGACCTGGAGATTGGGCTTGGTCTTGATGTTGAGCGTTTGCGAGACGACGTTGTTCGTCTCGACGGTCTCGGCAATCGAGTTGGACGGATCGACGAATGTATAGATGGTCTGGGTGTGGGTATAACCGGTCGTGTTCCAGCCAAAGGTGGCTGTGATCTGTCCGCCGGGCTGGATGGCGGCGACATACGAGTTGCCGAGGAGCTTGCCGCCGTTGCTCGGGTCGCCGGCGTAATAGCCGATGACCGCGCTCGCCGCCGGCTGGTTGCCGTTGTTGTGTACGATGAGATTGACCGGGATGGTATTCCCTTCCGTGGCGAGGCAGGACGGACCGCCGGGACAGCCAAGCGTGAGGTCGGACGGCCCGACGGCGAGGTCCACCCCCGAGCCAGGGGTCAGCGCCAGGTTGGTGAGGATGACATCTGCCTGGTTGTTGGCGGTGACCCTGATCGGGACGCTCACCACACTCCCAATGGTCTGCCCGGTCAAGTAGCTGTTCAGCGCGGTCGCAAAGGTCGGAATGTTGATCGTTGTCGGCAGGGTGATGGTCTGCGTCGTTGAATAGATACTCTGGTTGCCCAACTGTACGTTCAGGTTGGTCACGCCGCCCGCACCAACATTCGTCACGAGCGCATCTATCGTCGCCGTCAGATAGCTCTGGGCGATGATTTGCGTCGGGGTCATTACCGTCCCGCCGCTGATACCGAACGAGTAGCGGCGGCCGAACTGCATGATATAGTTCTGGCCGGGAGATGGAATAGTGTCAGGAACGGTAAAACGAAGGGTCGCAGGGTCTGTTTTCTCTGCAATGTAGCACGATATCTTGGCAACGTTGGCTGCGGGATTGCTTGATCCGGTGGGGGGGTGATCACAGTATTCGACGCGGATCCGGCCCACTGACCCGTCACCACCGTGAAGGGTGTGACCGCTATTGTATCCCCCTATGCCGCCCAGGGCTGTAACAAAACTGGAACCGAGGCTAACCACTTGCCCTTTGATCATGAAGGATCCACCAGCTCCACCGCCGGCCGGGGTGTTGACGGTATTGGT
This sequence comes from Anaerolineae bacterium, assembly GCA_049694275.1. Lineage (GTDB taxonomy): Bacteria > Chloroflexota > Anaerolineae > UBA4142 > SHND01 > JBAVQS01. The sequence continues at coordinate 5,250 of JBAVQS010000007.1, forward strand.
ATCTGCGTTTCCGCCGTTAACGTTAATTCCGCCCGTAACGTTTACAATGCGGGAAGCGAAAAAGACAATCCCGCCGCCACCTCCGCCTCCGGCTTGGGCTCCGCCAGTCGCGTTATCTGGAGAGCTTCCACCGCCACCCCCACCAAAAACCATCACCGTCAAATCGGCGCTCCCAGCTGTCAGGCCACCAGCACCGCCAATACCATTGGCATAGGCATTTCCATCACTGCCAGCGGTCGCGTGGCCGCCGCCGCCGCCTGAAGCTCCCCCAGGAATCGGGCCACCGTCGCCGCCACCGCCGCCGTTGCTGTTAGCCCAAGTTTGAATAATAGGAGTCCCGTTAGTCCCTTCTCCAGCATAGGCCGGATCGCCGCTGCCCCGACCTGGACCGCCCGAAAAACCAATCCCGGCGCCCACGCTAGGTAAGACCGCGGTGTTCCCAGCGGCGCTAATTGACCCAGTAACAGTCGTCGTCCCGCTTGCCCTAAAGGCAATTATTCCACCTGTAGTTCCATTCCAGGATTGTGCAGTCAAAACTCCACCGCTCTGGACGGTCACGTCCGTGTAGTGTGGTATGCCAACAATCTGCGCGTGTGAGTTTCCGCCAGCGCTGTAGGTGTTTGATATTGGCTTGGTGAGTGTTATCGTTCCTGACCCGACACTGGCAATCGTTGCAAATTCATAGATACCTGCGTTGGTGCCCTGGGTTTGGTGGATCAAGATTTCGTGAGTGGGCGTAAATCCGGCTGTTGAAGAGACCTGGAGAACGGTGCTGCTGGATATGCCTGTGATCGCCGCATACGAGTTGATAATCGTTGGATTTGCCGTGACGGTCAACGGTCCATCAGCGCCATCTCCGAAGATCTGATACGAAACAGTCCCAATTCCAAAGTCCGAGCAGTATTTCCCCACACCCTTGAGCGTTTGCCCCGTCGAGTCATAAATCTTGCACGGCTCGATAGTTGCATCGGTGGGACTGACTACCTGAGCGAAAGTGATCGTTGACCCCTGTGTGATCGTCGTGCCGTTGTTCGCATAGACACGCACAAGGTTGTCCAATGGTCGGTTCGTAATTGAGAAGGCATTCGCCGCGCCCGTTGCGCCGGTCACTGTCCCGTTAATAGGCACGGTTGCGGTCTGGTTTGCCGGGTCGTTCGAGCGGATCGTGAGTGAGAGGTTGACCGCGCCGCTGAGGTTGGTCGTGTCAAGCGTAGCGATCACGTCGCGCGTGCCGGCGGGCGGAACGGAGAGGATGCCGGTCGCCAACGTGCCATCCGTGTTCTTTAGGGTGAGCGTATTCGTGTATTGCGTTGTGACGACCACGTTCATGGGCAGGAGCCCCGTGTTGACAATCGAGATGTCCTGCTGCGGCTGCGCGCCCTGAACGACTGTGCCAATGTTCCACGACGCGGGCGAAGTGTTGAGGATGGGCTTGGGGTCGGCGGCGAAGGTGGAGAAGGGGCGCGCATGCGTGTCGATAATATTCCCGTACTGGTCGGTCCATGTTGCTATCATCAGATAGTCAATAGTTGCATTGTAAGTTTGAGTGAATGCCGAGGTGGTCCATGTGACAGGGAACACAGTAGGGCCTGATTGTAATGTAAGCGTATACGGCAAATGTGCAACCACGGTCCCGTTGCCAACAAAGTCCACATATAGATTGGCATTCTGGATAGCCTGGGGATGCGGGTTCTCAAAGACGAACGCGGTAGTGTTGTTGCCAGCCTGATTTAGCTGAGCCTGCGCGGCGATTTGAACCTCGATGTTGTTTAGCATTTGACCCGTGTATGGCGTCAGATCATCAGATAGACTGTTGAGTTGAATCGGGGTCACAAACTTGTGGCTACCTTGCGGGTCACTATATGTGACAACGATAACCGGAGCGGTGTAGGGATCAGTATTAACCACGTAATTAAATGTATCGCGAGCTGTAAAGGCGGAAACGGTGAATGTTTCGCCTGAGTAGAGTGTACCGGTGTCGAGATTGATCTGAACTCCTTCAGAGCCGATGTTGAGTGGAAGCGGTGCATGATAGCTGACTCCAAGATCGAGCGATCCGGTGTTGCCTGCCCCGTCATCCCAACTCAGCGCTGCACTACCCTGACCTACCACACCAGGTGTTGTCACTTTGAAGGTGTAAATTTTATCCTGATTACCAGAAAAGTTGCCGCCAGAGTAAACCTTTGCCGTGCTGTTATTCCAGGTTACCAGCACTGGCTTCTTGACAAAACTGCTTACTGCAATATGCTGCCCAGGAGCCAACTGCCCATTGCCGCCAATAGTATTGTCTTGGATAGTTGTTGTGTTATCTGGTGAGTACATAACAGCGTGTACGCCGATGGCATCGAATGTGCCATTGTTCTGTAGCGCAAGTTTGACCGTTACGGTGTTCCCCTGCCGCGAGGTGGTATAGCCGGCTAGCATGGCGGGGATGGGATGCGAAGTCGGGTCTAGTGGATCGGTTCCATATTGCGATTCGATGCGATCAGGATAGCCATCCCGATCCGAATCGCGGTCAAAGCGCAACAGCAAGCCCGAACCCGCTTGCGCCGTTAAATCGCGCAACTCGGTATTACCTGCATCCTGTGTGAGATAGACATGCCACCATGCAATGTCTGAGGCCGCATGTTGTTTCCAAACAAGTGGATTGAGTTCGGGGGTAGAAATCGAATTGACCAGGCCGTCGCTGTCCGTTGCAGTGGGAAAAAAGCGAGCAAGTGTATCTTGCACGCTTTCTGTTCCCCATGTCGGGAGTACATATTGATGAACCAATTGGTCTCCACCCGCTTCGCCATCGTCAACATAGAATGTTACGCCACTGTTTATTGCATCTTGATAGAACAACTGGTCAACACCATAACTATAATCGCCGAGCACTACGGTCAACCGTTCACCTACAGAGTTTTGATTAATTAATGTCCGCGCTTGTGCCGCCACGGCAGGTCAGAACCAAAGATGCATGCCCAGAGACGCTTTTGCGAGCGGCGCGTGCGTGCCAGTCCAGCCATCACGTATCCTT
>JBAVQS010000008.1:0-62352 GCA_049694275.1 Anaerolineae bacterium
TCTCGATCCGCACCCGCACTCGCTGCGCGCGCTGGATGACCTATTGGCCTATGCGGGGCATTACCGGCCGCCGGAAGAGGTGCGCCGGGACGAGTTTGAATGGGTCCGGCTGGCCATCGTGCTCAAGCTGGGCAATCAACGCGTGGGGGTGTGGCTATTGGGCCGCCGCGACCCGGACGACTATTATCCACAGCGGGATATTGCGTTGTTGAGCCGGCTGGGGAACCAGATCGCGCCGGTGCTCGAAAACATCCGCCTGTTTGACGAGACCCGGACCGCGGCGCACCAATTCAGCCTGTTGTATGAAGCGGGGTTGGCGCTCAACACCGTGCTCAAGCCGCACGATCAACTCCAGTTTCTTTTAGAGTTGGCGATGAAGACGCTGCACGCCGACCGGGCTGCATTTTTCGCGCTGAACGCGTCTCACAACGAGCTCGAGTTCGAGTCCGGCGTCGGCTTTGACCGCCCGGTGGCCGAGAAATTAGAGAATCGGCGCTATCCGGTCGGCGATAAAGGAGCGCTCGTCGGCTGGGTCGCCAAGAATCGCCTGCCCATCAATGTGCCGGACGTGCGCACAAACCCCCTGTGGTTGAATCTGGACCCCGGCATCAGCTCGGGGCTCTGGACGCCGGTCGAGCGTAAAAAAGAGCTGCGGGGAGTCATGGCGATCTATAGCACCCGGCGAAATGCCTTTGCAACGCAGGACGAACGCCTGCTGATGCTCTTTGCCAACCAGGCGGCGGTCGCGCTCGAGAACGCGCGCCTGTTTGAAGCGGAAAAGACGCGCCGCGAAGAGCTCGGGGGATTGTATGACCTGTCGCGTGCGCTGGCGGACGCGGCGTTTGATTCCGAGACCATCCTCAACCTGATTGCGCGACGCGCCGTCGAAACGATTCATTCCACCTTTGTGCGCGTGCTCTTACTGGACAAAGGCGAATGGGTCACGCGCGCGGGACACCTGGCGCAAACGGTGGAGGGGGACCTACGGATCGGACGGCGCGAACCAGTCGCCGCGCACCCGCTCCTGGCGCAAGTCCTGAGCCAAAACCAGATGCAGATCGCATACGCCTACTCGGCATCGCTAAGCGCCTACGAATGCGAAAGCATCTTTCTCGGACTTGCCGAAAGCGCATGCCTCGTCCCGTTAGTGGCCGGGCAGAGTGAGATGGGGCTCATTATCATCGGCGAATCGCGACAGCGCGCCCGCGAACCCTTTTCCCAAGAAAAACTGTCGCTCGCGCGCAGCATCGGCGATCTGACCATCAGCGCCTTGCACCAGGCCGAGTTGTACGGCGAGTTGGAACAGGCCTATTTGCAGACCGTGTTGACGCTCGCCCAAGCGGTGGACGCCAAGGATACCTACACGGCGGATCATGCGCTGCGCCTGGCCGAGATGGCGACGGCGGTCGGTCGGGAACTGGGCATGACCTCGCGCGAGCTGGAGGATTTGCGCTATGGCGCAATCCTGCACGACATTGGCAAGATCGGCGTGCGGGACGACGTCTTGCAAAAGCCGGGCACGCTCAACGCCGAAGAGCGGATGATCATGCAACAGCATCCGGTGATTGGCGCGCACATCCTCTTGCCCGTGCCGCGCCTCGCCAATGCCGCGCTCATCGTCAAGCACCACCACGAGCGCTATGACGGGACCGGCTACCCGGATGGCCTGGCGCACGACGAAATCCCCCTCGGTGCGCGCATCCTTACCGTGGTGGACTCGTACAGCGCGATCATGGACGAGCGGGTGTACAAATCGGCCCGCACGCAGGCCGAAGCGATGGATGAGATCATGCGAAATACGGGCGCGCAGTTTGACCCGCGCTTAGTCGAGATCTTTTTCCGGACGCTCACGCCAACCACCAGCTAGAGCAAAAATATGCCACCCCCCCTGAACAGTTGGAACGCGCCCGGCGGTTGATCGAGGAGCGGGTCGAGCTCTTCCAGCGGAACCTGGAACGGCAAATCGTTGAGATGTAGTGTGCTATACTACCGTGCGATGAATACTACACCCCCAACTCCTACCCTCATTCGGCTCGGCGAGGACCTGACCCTGGCAGATGTCGTGGCGGTCGCCCGCGGCAATACGCAGGTCGATCTGTCGGAGGCGGCCCGCACACGCATTGCGGCCAGCCGCGCCTGGGTCGAACAGACCGTTCGCAGTAATCAACTCACCGTCTATGGCATCAATACCGGCTTTGGGGTCTTTGCCAATGTGCGCATCTCGCCGGAACAGATTCGCGAGCTCATGCGCCGCTTGATCCTGAGCCATGCCGCCGGCGTCGGCGAGCCGCTGGCCGAGGAGGTTGTGCGCGCCGCCCTCCTCATCCGCGCAAACACACTCGCACAGGGATACTCTGGCGTACGCGTCGAGATCGTCGAAACCCTTCTCGCCATGCTCAACCGGCGTGTCCATCCGGTCATCCCCGCCAAAGGGTCCGTTGGCGCGAGCGGTGACCTTGCCCCCCTCTCCCATCTCGCGCTCGTCCTCTCGACGGACGCCGCCGACCGCGAAGAGGATAGCGGCGAGGCGTTTTACCAGGGCGAACGGCTGAGCGGCAAAGAAGCGATGCGCCGCGCCGGCATCCCCCGGTTGATTCTGGAGGCGAAAGAAGGGCTCGCGCTGAATAACGGGACGACGATCTCTGCCGCGCTGACCGCCCTCGCACTGGCCGATGCGCAGAACCTCGTCACTCATTCCGAAGTAGCCGTAGCCATGACCCTCGAAGCCATTCGCGGCATCTCGCACGCGTTTGACGAACGGATCCATCGAGCGGGCCGGCATCGCGGTCAGCTCAAGGTCGCCGCTCGCATCCGCGACCTGACACATGGCAGCCGGTTGATCGACTCGACCCCGCGCGTGCAGGACGCCTATTGCGTTCGCTGTGCACCCCAGGTTATCGGCGCGGCCGTCGATACGCTCGAACACGCCGCCCGCATCCTCTCTGAAGAGATCAACGCGGCAACCGACAACCCGCTCATTTTCGTCGACGACCAGGGGGAAGCACAGTCACGTTCCGGCGGCAATTTCCACGGCGCGGCCGTGGCGAGCATCGCCGATATGGCGGCGATTGCCGTCTCGGAGGTGGGCGCCATCAGCGAGCGCCGGACTTTTCGCCTGCTGGACGCCAAGCTTAACGATGTGCTTCCGATGATGCTCGTCGAGAGCGGCGGCCTGAATAGCGGCTTGATGATGGCGCAGGTCACCGCGGCCGCGCTTGTATCTGAAAACAAGACGCTGGCGCACCCGGACAGCGTCGATTCCATTCCCACCAGCGCCAACCAGGAAGACCATGTCCCGATGGCGGCCAATGCGGCGCGCCACTTGCGCGAAGTGGTGCGTAACACCGAGCACATTCTGGGCATCGAGCTCCTCGCCGCCGCGCAGGCCATCGATCTGCGCCTGCGCAACATGGGCGCACAGCCGGATATCCTGGGACCGGGGACGCGTGCCGCACATGCCCGCATTCGCTCGGAAATCCAGTATCTCGATCACGACCGCATCCTGCACCCAGACATTGCGCGGGCGACGGCATTGGTCCATTCGCGCGAACTGGCACAGGTTACCGAGACATAGCAATAACGCTTGCGCTTTATGGGCCCAGCCAGTACAGGCTCTGCCCAATCTGCCAAAAGATATCGGCATAGCCCGCCGACTGTGCGTCGGTAGTGCTCAGGGTAAGAACGTACGCCGCCGGCCCGTGCAGCACAATGTACTGGGTAATGCTGGTCATGAGCGGTTGCCCATTTGTATTGACCACCTGCACCCGGTAGCGGAGCTCGGCCGCCGGCCCCGCGGCCATTTGCAACTGGCGGTTGGTGACGGGACCGGCCAGTGTCTTGAGCTTGCCCAACTGACTGAGCGTGATCTGCACATAGGTATCCAGAGAAACAGGCAACGCCAATGGGTCGATAATCAGGTTAACATTCGTGAGAAAGGACTGCACCGGCGGGGCCGTGGTCTCGTCATAGGCAAAGAACTGCAAGCCGGAATCCAAAAGGCTCTTACCGCGCTCTTCGAGATCGGCCGCCACGCCCGGGTTCTTTTTGCGAATCGCCTCGAGGGTCGTCTTGAGCCGGGCCGGGTCCATTTCGACCACCTGCCAGTTGGCCGGCACCCCAATCCCCCACCCCTCGTTTGCACTCTGGAAATACTTCCAGCCTGGAATACCATTCACCGGCGAAACGGACACTACCCCCGAGATAGGCCTCGATACCATAACGGTAGGGTTCACGGGGGGCTGTGTGGGCTCGACCGTGACAACCGCCCCAAGCGTCGCCGTCACCTCGGGCACCTCGGTTGGTGGACCGGGCGATGGCGTATCAGTCGAAACCGCCTGAGCCACACCCGGCACCGGCGGCGGCGCGCCGGTCTGCAATCGGCCGATTCCGTTTACACCCGCCCATACGAGCGCGCCGATCAGCAACACATTGGCCATCACAAGTCCTACCACAATCAACCGTTGTTTCAAGCTCATCTGGGTTCCTCTTACCCACGCAAACGACAGGTATTGTAGCACGAACATTCTCACTGTTGTATTTTGGGTGTGTTTGTGCTAAAATCTACACAGGTAGTAGAGAAATGGCACGGCAAGATTCAAATCATCCTACACATCATTCGCAATCTGACGAATCGTCTTGTCGCGCCGGCTAGAGACCGACATCGCACCCGAAAGTATAGGAACGGGCGTGGACAAGTTCCACGCTTTTTTTTGTCCGGCGAGTAAAGCATGAGTTCCAATCTTTCCATCGAAACCGAGCGCCTCGGACGGGTATACCGCCTCCGGGATCGCAAAAAGAATGAAACGCAAACACTCATGGCGCTTGACGGGGTCGATCTCCAGGTCCAGCGCGGCGAGCTCTTTGGGCTGCTCGGGCCGAACGGCGCGGGCAAGACAACACTCATCAAGATTCTGACCACACTGCTCGCGCCCTCCTCGGGACGGGCCCTCGTCGCGGGCTACGACGTGAGCCGCGCCCCCCAGCAGGTGCGCCCGCGCATCAACATGGTTTCGGGTGGCGAGTCATCCGGCTATGGCCTGCTAACCGTGCGTGAGAATCTCTGGATGTTCTCGCAATTCTATGGTATCCCGTCGCGGCAGGCCAACCCGCGCATTGCCGAGCTCCTTCAGATCATGGGTATCGCGGACCGCGCCAATACTCGCTCGTCCGAGCTATCGACCGGGCTGCGCCAAAAGATGAACATTGTGCGTGGGTTTATGACCGATCCGGAAGTACTCTTTCTGGATGAACCCACGTTGGGATTGGACGTTGGCGCTTCGCGCGATGTGCGCGCTTTTGTGCGGGACTGGGTCAACCAGATTACGACGCGCACGCTGTTGCTCACGACGCACTATATGGTCGAGGCGGACGAGTTATGCGACCGGGTGGCGATCATCAACCACGGCCGCGTGCTCGCCTGCGATACGCCGGCCAATCTCAAGCGCAGCCTGCAGCGCGAGCCTATCTTTCACATTGCGACGACGCCGCTCAACGGAGCCAGGATTGGCATATTCGAAACCTTGCCAGGCGTGCGTAAGGTGACCCAGCAGGTTCAAGATGGACAGACGAGCCTGGAAGTGATCCTGGCAGAAGAAGCAGTCATCGGCTCGGTGATCAACACGATGACCGCCAATCAGATCCGGCTGCTCAGCCTGACCAAGCGCGAGCCCACGCTGGAGCATGTCTTTGTCGACCTGGTCGGGCGCAGTATGGAGGAGATTGAAAGTGACGACAAGCCCGCCGAGTGACAAAAATACCGGCTGGCGGCTCTATCTGCAAACCGTCTGGGCGCGAGCCTATCCACGGGTCATGGGCCAGCAGCGAGAACGGTCCTGGGTCTTTTTCGAGATTTTTCTGCCGCTCCTCAGCGTCGCGGCGTACGTCTTTGTCTATCGCGCTATTCATGCGCCCGAGGCGTTCGTCGGGTTTGTGATTATTGGCGGCGCGATGAGCGCCTTTTGGCTCAACGTGCTCTGGTCCATGTCGAGCCAGTTGTACTGGGAAAAAGAAACGGGCAACCTGGCGCTCTATATTATCGCGCCCAACTCGATGATGGCCATTCTACTTGGAATGGCGTTCGGCGGCATCGTCACAACCTGCCTGCGCGCGTTTGCGATCATGGCGCTGGGCTCGATCCTGTTTCAGGTCCAGTACACGGTCACCAATTTCGCGCTACTCGCGGCGGTCTTTGTGCTGGCGATGGTCGCGTTGTATGGCCTGGGGATGATGTTCGCTTCGCTTTTTCTGCTGCTCGGGCGGGAAGCGTGGCACCTCTCAAACCTGGCGCAGGAACCGGTTTATTTGCTCTCGGGGATGTATTTTCCCATCAAGAGCCTGAACTTTTGGGTGGCGGCCGGCGCATCCATCATTCCGCTTACGCTCGCGCTCGACGCTATGCGCCAGTTGGCTTTTGCATCCGGAGCATCGTTCGGATTTCTCAGCGTCGAGGTCGAAGTGGGAATCCTGCTGTTCCTTTGCGTGCTCTTTCTCGTCGCGGCGCGGTTCTTGCTCGGCTATATGGAACGACTGGCTATCCGCGAGGGGCGGCTGACCGAGAGTCGGCGCTAATTCGATGATGACTCACACCCTAAAATCCCTTTGGCGGTCTTTCTGGGTCGCCGCATGGCTGGGCTGGCAAATCGAATCGAATTGGGCAGACCCTTTTCTCTTTGCCATCTATTCAATCGTCAAGCCACTGGCCGGGGCCGCGATTCTCGTCGTGATGTACAGCGTCATCACACAGGGCAACTTTGCCTCGCCGGTCTTTCCCTACCTGTATCTGGGGGCCGCCTTTTACGCCTATGTAGGCGCCGTGATGACCGGCATCTCCTGGTCTGTCATGGACGACCGGGAACGCTACAAGACTCTGAAATACATTTACACCGGCCCGATCTCTATTCCGGTCTACCTGTTTGGACGCGGGGTGGCCCGGTTTTTAACCGCCAGCGCCTCGGTGCTGATTACCATCCTATTTGGCGTCCTGTTCCTGCAGATTCACATCGACCCGGGTACAGTCAACTGGCCCCTCTTTTTGCTGACGGTGGCAATCGGCGTCGCAATGCTGGCGATGATGGGATTGATCCTGGCAAGCATCAGCCTCACCGTCGCCAATCACTCGGGCCAGATTGGAGAGGCCACAGCCGCAGCGCTGTATCTCTTTAGCGGGGCCATCTTTCCGCTTGAAGTCCTACCGACCTTCCTGCGCCCAATCGGCTATATCATTCCGATTGCCTACTGGTTGGAGTTGATCCGCCGTTCACTGGTGGGCCCGGTCGCGCAGGCCTTTCCGACTTTTAGCGGATTGAGCGACCTGCAACTGCTCGGCATTCTCTTTGGCCTGACAATTGCCTTTGGAATCACCGGGTTTATCGTTTTTCGGATTTGCGACACCAGCGCACGCGAGCGTGGGCTGATCGATCGCACGACGAATTACTAGAGGGCACAATCATGGCAAATAAAGTTGAAGCGCGCCTGCCCCGCGGCATGCGCGATATCCTTCCACAAAAAATGATCCTGCGCCGGTACGTCATCGGCGTCATCGAAGCTGTCTTTGAGATGTATGGCTTCGAGCCACTGCAAACGCCCGCGCTCGAACTGGCGGAGACGCTGATGGGCAAGTACGGCCCCGACGCCGAAAAGCTGATTTACGATGCACGGCACCGGGAAGGCAAGGAAGAGCTGGCGCTGCGCTATGACCTGTCCGTGCCCCTCTCGCGCGTTGTCGGTATGTACCCCGACCTGGTCAAGCCCTTCAAGCGCTATCAAATTGCGCCGGTGTGGCGCGCGGAACGTCCACAAAAGGGCCGCTATCGCGAGTTTTATCAGTGCGACGCCGACATCGTCGGGACCCGCTCTATGGCCGCGGACGCCGAGATTGTGACAATGGTCTATACCGCGCTGAGCCAGTTGGGGTTCAAACAGTTCGAGACCAAAATCAATGACCGCAAAATCCTGAGTGCGATTGGCGCGTATGCGGGAGTCCCTGCGTCCCACCTGGGAATCCTCTATCGCTCCATCGACAAGCTGGACAAGATCGGGCCGGACGGCGTGCGCGCCGAGCTGGAAAAGAACGGACTGTCGGGCGAGACTGTGCAACAGGTGCTCGACCTCGTCGCCATTCCTGGAGATGACCTGGAAGCAGTCCGCAAACGCCTGTCCAGCGTCCCGGCCGCTGCGCTGCTTGCGACAGAGGGCATCGACGAACTGGAGCAGCTCGTGGGATTCCTGCGCGATTCAGGCATCCCGCCGCAAAACATCAAGGTCGATTTTACCATGGTGCGCGGGCTGGAATATTACACCGGGCCAATTTACGAAACGGTTGTGACCGAGCCCAAGATCGGCTCGCTGACCGGCGGCGGACGCTATGACGAGTTGATCGGCTTGTTTAGCGCGCGCTCACAGCCGGCGACCGGCACAAGTTTCGGCATCGAGCGCATCATCGACGTCATGGACGAGCTGCAAATGTACCCCCCACAAGTGGGCCGGACGGTAACGCAGGCGCTCGTCACCGTCTTTGACGCCGAACGCCGCGCCGGTTCCCAGCGCGTCGCCCGTGAGCTCCGTGCCGCCGGGTATAAGACCGAGGTCTGGTTCGACCCAGATGGGCTTGGCAAACAGCTCAAGTACGCTGCGGCGAAAGGGATTCCATTCGCCATCATCATTGGGCCCGACGAAGCGGCGGCCGGCGTCGCCACTCTCCGCGACCTGGCGACGGGCGAACAGGCCCAGGTCCCGCAAGCTCAGTTGCCACAAGAGCTCGGGAAACGACTACTTCCGGCCTGAATTTTGCACAGCGTGGAACATGTGCTATACTATTTCGCGCTGTGATGATGGTGGCCATAGCTCAATTGGCAGAGCATCGCACTGTGGATGCGAGGGTTGTGGGTTCGAGACCCATTGGCCACCCTCCAACGAACGATACGGCGGGACTTGCGTCCCGCCTTCTCTATTATCACTTGACGGATTCTGAAATAAAGAGATAATCAGAACAATTGGTCTATTACCCTTCCGGTGGAGGACAAGTACGAATTGGGCAACCTGATTAACCCTGATGGCGCGGGAAAACGGCGGGACCGGCTGGTCAAGGCCTCCGTGCTGGCGATGCGAGAACTGGCAAACCACAAACGCGTGACGCAAGAGACGCGCGACCTCGTCTCGTTTTTGGTCATTGCGCTCACGCAGGTGGACGAAACGATTGACGAAACCTGCCTGGCGTGGGAAAAGCGCGATTATTGGGTCAAGGCGGACCAATTCCGCCAGCAGTGGGCATGGACAACGCCCGCCGCGAAAAAGCTGGAACAGGCAGTTATGGAAAATAAATGGCAGCTTATCCCTGAGGTTGTGCCACAAATGGCCCAACACCTGTCGAACGTGACGTTGCCCAAGCGAAACACAATTGGCGCCCCGTGGGAAGGCGCGCACGCGACGCTTTTGGAAAAGCGGGCGCGGCAGGCTATACAGCGGTAGAAACCGTCGACATGTTTTACAATCTCGTTGCGGCCGTGGTCTTCGCCGGCCTGTACGGCGAGGCGGCCTATGCTCGTACTCCCGGCAGCGCAGGCCTCGTCGCCCTCGTCACTTTTATCGTCGTATTCGCGGCACTGGCTTTGCCGTCCCGGTTATTCAAATATACCAACGCCGACATCGCCCCGGTTGTACTGACCCAACTCATGCAGCGTGGGGCGGTCGGCTCAACGTTAATAGTCCTCAATACGCTGGTCACCGGGTTCATCATCGGCCGTCTTGCCGACCCGGTGCTTATCGGCGAGCTCTTCCTCTTTACCATCGTTGGCGTCTTTTTGTTTCAGGGATTCGGTGCCGTCATTACCCGGCATGTCATCTATCTCCAGCAGACGCACCAGTACAACTCGAACCAGCTCGCCGCGATCCTGCTCATGGTCACCCTGTTGATCTTTGTGCTCGTCCTGTATTTTCTCTCGTTCGACCTGGGGCGACCGCCTGAACTTCATGCCTATCTCCGCGACCTGATCGCGATTACCCTTATCCTGCTCGGTTATGGTCGCGCCGTCTATTTGATGGCGCACCATTAGCTCGCAGCTCGCTGGCTTGAAAGACAGAGCGGTCCGGGGTTGCCGGAGGCCACTCATGGAAACTTCAATCAACATCTCGCGCGCGGACTTTGAGACACGCGCAAATAATCTGTTGGGATATATTCGGGCCAGAGGCTTGAGCGGCGTCGTCCTCTTTGACAACTATTACATCCTCTATTTCACCGGCTTTGCCTTTATTCCGACCGAGCGCCCGATCGCGTTTCTCATGAACGCGCAGGGTGAGCAAGCCATGTTCGTGCCACGGCTCGAAGTGGAACATGCCCGCGGGGCTACAGGCTACGAGCGTGTGGACTATTATGTAGAGTACCCCTATGAACCGCACCCGATGGAGATTCTCAAGAAAACTTTGGCCGATATGGGCATTGTCGATTCCATTGGAGTGGATCGAGACGGTTACCCCTGGATTCTCGGCTATCGCGGGCCCCAACTGAGCGAACTGACCGGCGCTCGTATACAATGGGTCGTCAACTATATCGAAGACCTGATGATGATCAAAAGCCCCGCCGAGATCGCTTTGATCCGCGAGAGCGTCAAGTGGGGAAATCTTGCGCACCGCCTGCTCCAACGATATACCCGTGTTGGCGCAACCGAGACGGAGGTGAGCATGCGCGCGAGTCACGAAGCGACGCTCGCCCTGCTCGACACGCTCGGCAGCCTCTATCGCGCCCAGAGCGCGTTCGAGAGCGGCGCCAGCGCAGGCTATCGCGGCCAGATCGGACGCAACGCGGCGATCCCGCACGCGCTGGCAAACAACATCACTTTTCAGCCCGGCGATGTCCTTGTGACTGGAGCAGGCGCGCCGGTCTGGGGATACAATTCGGAGCTGGAGCGGACCATGATCATCGGCCAGCCATCGGACGACCAGCGCCGAATGTTTGACCACATGACAAAGGTACAAGAGGTCGCCTTTGAGGCGTTGGCGCCGGGCAATCGCTGCTCCGATATAGACCGCGCCGTTCGCCGGTATTTCGAGGCCAACAGCCTCATGGCCTATTGGAAACACCATTCAGGACACGCCATCGGGCTGCGCTATCACGAAGGACCCTTCTTGGATATTGGCGACCAGACTGAGTTGAGACCGGGAATGGTATTTACCATTGAACCCGGCCTGTATACGCCGGAGTTGGGCGGATTCAGGCACTCGGATACCGTCCTGATTACCGAGAATGGGATGGAGAGACTTACCTATTACCCGCGCGACTTGGAAAGCCTGACCATTCCAATCTAGCAGTCTGTCGGAGAGGAAATCCCGGCGGCAACAGTTAGTGGGTGAGCGCACGTTTTTTATTCTTGCGACCACAAAAATGCAGTCCTCTCCGACAAACTGCTAGTTGTTGATAAAAGGCCCTGTAGTGTTATAATAGTCTGAGTTCGATAACGAGGCTTATGACAGGTCTTGGGCGTTGCGCCACGCGCCTATAGACCTTTTTTGTTTCCTGTAAATTTCCAAGCCCACACTCTCTTTCACTTGCACTTTCAGGACTTTCGCTTGTTGTTTCAAACGCAGTGAGAAATCTCGTTTTTGAAAGTGAGATTTCTCGCAAAGACGGCTGCTCATGACGTAATAGGTCATGTTTTCAAACATCCCGCCGGGCGGGATAAGCATCTCGAAATGACAACAGAGCGAAAGTCCTAACTTTTAATAGATCAGGCGTTTCCGAACAGAGGTGCCCATGTCCAGCGTTGATTCATCCGAATCAGATCTCCAAACTCTGATCGCCGCTGCTAACCGCGCCCGGCAGTCCTACGATAATCTCAACGCTGTTGACCTCTATACGCGCGCCCTCGCCGAACTCGCAACCTCCAATTCGCAATTCCCAATTACTCAATACCAACTAGCGGCCCTCTCCGGTCGCGCCGCGTGCCTGGGCCTGCTGGGCAGGCGGGAGGATGCACATGCGGACCTGCGCGAAATGGAGCGCCTCGCGCTGGCATGCGAAGAGGTCTCGCTGCAAGGCGAGGCGCTCACCCGGCAGTCCGAGCTTGCGTCCAACGGGGGCGATTTGCATGAAGGCGAGCGGACCGCGCAGGCCGCGCTTGATCTCGGCCGGCAGACCGGCAATCGCAAGGTAGAGGCGGATGCTCTCCACGCCCTCGCGATAGCCAAATCGCGAATGTCGGACTTTGTGGGGGCTCGCGCATACTGGGAACAGGCCCTGCAACTCCACCGCGCAGTCCAGGACGCCCCGGGCATGGGCTACGATTTGATGCGGTTAGGATATGCGTTGGAATCCATGGGGGCTCAGGCGGAAGGAGAGACCGCGCTGGAACAGGCGCTCGATCTGGCCCGCACCAACGGCGACCGTATTCTGGAAGCCCGCTGTTTGCGCGCCCTGTGCACGGGGACCCCGGATTACGCGCGCAAGCGGACCTATCTCAAGCAAGAGCTTGCCATTGACCGGATCATCGGCGACCGGAGGGAGGAAGCCGGCGTTTACAACAACCTTGCCATGATCTACTGGTGGCTCGGATTGTATCGCCAGGCGCGCGCTTGGTCCGAGAAAAGCATCCAGATGACGCGCGAGATGCGGGCGTACGGCGCCCTGGCGGGCAGGCTGGAAAGCCTGTCGCGCATCCAGCGAGACATGGGGGATGCACCGGGGGCGGAGGAAACGCTGGCCGAGTCACAGAGCCTGGCGCAGAAAAGCGGGAATGCACTCTTTCACGCTCAGGCTATATACGAGTTTGGCCGGCTGGCGTCGAGTCGCGGCGATTGGCAAGCGGCCGAGACCCAACTGAGCGCCGGCGCCGAAATGCTTGGCCGCACTCAATCCGTCGGCGACCAGGCCAATGCGATGGCCTGGCTCGCCGCGTCCTATCTCGCGCAGGGCAACCGCGCGGCGGCAGCGCGCGCCAGCGCCGAAGGGGTCCGGCTTTTCGAGTCGGTTCCCGGAACGCCCACCGAGTTTCCGCCACAAGAGGTCTATTGGTGGCGCTACCGCGTGCTGCAACACAAAGAGAACGAACTGCACGAGATAGGAGAGCAAGTCGAGGGCGAAGAAGAAGGGCGCCAGGACCCCTTTGCCGTACTGCGTCGGGCTCGTGAATTGATGCTCGCAGGTATCGCCGAGTTGAGCGATGAGGGCCTGCGCCGCAATTTCCTCAACAAGGTGGCCGTTAACCGTGCGATCGCGCTCGAATATGCACGCGCGTCGGCGGAGCACAGCCTGCCGGATGAATTCCCTGTGGGCAGTCATGCCGGGAACCTCCAGGACCAGATGCGCCGGATGATTGAGATCAGCGTGCGCATGAATCAAGAGCGCGACCCACAGGCGATTCTCGATTTTCTCATCGACGAGGCGATCGAGCTGAACGGCGCCGAGCGCCAGGTCATTATCCTCCAGAGTCCTGACGGCCGCCCCGTTCAAGCCGTCACGCGCGGCGAAATGCTCGATGGTGAAGCAGACCGGCTCGCCGTGCTTTTGGACGAACTGTCCCTATCAAAGTTGGGTCGGTTGATCAATGGTGACAAGACCCAGAGACATGGAGAGGCCGAGCTGTGGAGATATGGAGAGACGGAAATACTCCCCGCATCTCTACATCTCCCCACCTCGGCCTCTCTGGGTCCCTCGATTCCCTCGTCGATTCTCGCCGTTCCCCTCGTCGCCACAGGCAAGGTGATCGGCATCATCTATGCCGAGAACCGGATGGTCTTTGGCGCGTTCGACCAAACTGACCTGGATCTGCTTTCACTCCTTGCAAACCAGGCGGCCACCGCCCTCGACAACGCCAGGCTCTACCAGGGGTTGGAGCAGCGGGTCGCCGAGCGCACGGCCCAACTTGAGGTAGCAAAAGCAGAGGCCGATTCGGCGAACCGAGCCAAGAGCGCCTTCCTCGCCATGATGAGCCACGAAATCCGCACGCCGATGAATGCGGTCATCGGCATGACGGGCCTGCTCCTCGACACCCCGCTCAATCTGCAACAGCGTGACTTTGCCGAGACCATCCGCAGCAGCGGCGATGCCCTGCTCACCATCATCAACGACATTCTCGATTTCAGCAAGATCGAAGCGGGACGGATGGAACTGGAATGCCAGCCCCTGGTCGTGCGCGAGTGCATCGAGGGCGCGCTCGAATTGCTCGCGGCGCGGGCGGCGGAAAAGGGGTTGAACCTGGCCTGCATGATCGATTCCCAGGTACCGGCGGCGATTCTCAAAGATGTGACGCGCCTGCGCCAGATTCTGGTCAATCTGGTGGGCAACTCTATCAAATTCACCGAGCGCGGCGAGATCGTGGTCAGCGTGCGGGTAGACAAGGAGATGGCTATACAAGTAGAACCGAATTCAAATCCACCTGTTTCCCTGTCTACTTGTCTGCATTTCTCGGTGCGCGACACGGGAATCGGGATTCCACCCGAGCGAATGAACCGGCTGTTCCGGTCGTTCAGCCAGGTGGATGCCTCGACGACGCGGCGCTATGGCGGGACCGGGCTGGGGCTGGCAATTAGCAAGCGCCTGAGCGAGCTCATGGGCGGGACAATGTGGGTAGAGAGCGAAGGGATCCCCGGCAAGGGCAGCGTTTTCCATTTCACTATCCAGGCCGAGCCGACCGAAATTGCCGAACCGCGAGCCTACTTGCAAAATGCGCAGCCGCAGTTGGAAGGGAAACACGCCCTGATTGTGGACGATAATCCAACCAACCGCCGTATTCTACAGTTGCAACTGCAAGCCTGGCACATGCAGCCACGCGAGACGGAGTCGCCCGCAGAGGCGCTCGAGTGGATTCGGCGGGGCGATCCCTTTGAGGTGGCTCTGCTTGACCTGCAGATGCCCGAAATGGATGGCCTCGAACTGGCAGCCGCAATCCGGCAGCTCCGTCCGTCCGACCAACTCCCCCTGGTCATGCTGAGCTCGATTGGCAAGCTGGAAGGCAAGGCGAACGCGGACCTGGCGGCCTTTCTCATAAAACCGGTCAAGGCGTCGCATCTCTATAACGTGCTCCTGAGCCTGTGGGGCGCGCAAGTGGCAGCGCCGGTTGTGGAAGGGGCATACAAGTTGGATGCGCATATGGGAGAGCGGCATCCGTTGCGGATCCTGTTGGCAGAAGATAACGTGACCAACCAGAAGCTGGCGTTGCTGGTCCTGGAGCGGCTGGGCTACCGGGCGGATGTGGCCGGGAATGGGCTGGAAGTGGTGGACGCGGTCCGCCGCCAGCCGTATGACCTTGTGCTGATGGACATGCAAATGCCCGAAATGGATGGCCTCGAAGCGACGCGCGTGATCGCACGCGAGACGCCCGCCGAACGGCGGCCGCGCATCGTGGCGATGACCGCGAATGCGATGCAAGAGGACCGGGACGAATGTCTGGCCGCAGGCATGGACGATTTCATCACCAAGCCGATCCAATTCGCCGAGCTCGTGGCGGCGCTGGGCCGGCGCCCGTCCCGCCAGGTCGCCGTAGGAGTGTCGGCTTGTGTCATGCCTGTGCCCGCATCCTTGGAACCTGCACCCGCGCCAGAACCGGCGGCCCCGTTGCCCAAGTTCCAGAAAACGGGTCCTGTTCCGATCACGCCGACAGAGCCGGTGGTGCTCGATCCGACGGCGTTGGATCGGTTGCGGGGTAACCTTGGCACGGATACCGATGCCATGATGCCCATGCTGCTCCAGAATTTCTTCGAGGATGTTCCCAAATTGATTGCCGATGCCCGCCGCACTCTTGGCACAGAGCAAACGATGGAATTGCGGCGCGCGGCGCACACGCTCAAATCGATATCGGCCACTTTTGGCGCGATGCGGCTCGCGGGACTGGCGCGGGAAATGGAGTATAAAGCCCGCGATGGAACATTGGAAGACGCAGGAGAATTGCTTGGTCGCATCGAGGTCGAGTATTCGTCAGCCAAGACTGCGCTGCAAGCGCGGTTCAATGGAGGATCGCAATGAGTAGCAATATGGCCAGGATCCTGGTTGTGGAAGATGAGTTTCTCAATCGCATGGTGCTCTCGACGAGTTTGCGCAAGTGCGGCTATGAGGTCGAGATGGCAGAGGACGGCAAGCAAGCGATGGAAATGCTCGCGGCCGGGCCGTTCGACGTGGTGCTATTGGACCTGCTGATGCCCGAAATGGATGGGTATCAGGTTTTGGAACGGATGAAAGCCGATAGTGTTTTGCGGAATATCCCGGTGATCGTCATCTCGTCGCTGGACGAAATGGAGAGCGTGCTGCGGTGCATCGAAATGGGCGCGACGGACTATATGCCAAAACCGTTCGACAGCCGGCTGCTGCACGCGCGCCTGCACGCTTCACTGGCAGACAAACGGCTGCATGATATGGAGCTCGAGTATATCGAGCAGGTGAATCACGTGACGCGGGCTGCCGCCGCCGTCGAGGCCGGGACATTTGCCGTGGAGACGCTGGACCGGGTTGCCCAACGTGAGGATTCGCTGGGGCAGTTGGCGCGGGTGTTCCAGACGATGGCTCGGCAGGTGTACGAGCGTGAGGTCCGGCTCAAGCAGCAGGTGGAGCAACTGCGAATCGAGATTGACGAAGTGAAAAGGGCGCGCGAGGTGGAAGAGATCACGCAGACAGACTATTTCCGCGCTCTCGCCGAAAAGGCGCAAAGGCTGCGAGCAAGGAATTCAAAAGGAGACTCAACATGAAACGTAGCGCGTTGATCATTTCGCTCGTGTCTGCGCTCTTCATTTTTCTCTTTCTGTTCACGTTTGTCCTGAACGGCATCTCCCCCATCTATGCGGCACCGGGTTTTTCTGTGCTAATGGGGAAAACGCCAGAGAGCTGGGACCCGCCAGGGGCACGCACCGCAACGCCATTGCCAACCGACACACCGACCAATACGCCTACCCCAACGCCAACCCCGGTCCTGCTCAGCACGCCGAGTCTGAGCAGCCCGCCTGACGGCGCGCCCTTCAACACTGCGACGCCGATCCTGGCCTGGAGCGCATCAAGCGGTGCGACCTCTTACAACGTGCGTGTGATGCTGGGCAGTCCGGTCGGGCCCATCGTATTCTTTGACGGCTCGACCGCCACCACTGCGACGACGACAACGCTCCCGCGGGGCCAGACCTACTATTGGCAGGTTCAGCCGTGCATTGCGAGCGGATGCGGCGTCTGGACGGACCCGTGGAGTTTTACCCTCACTCCGTAGCAGTTGCAGGGGACAGACCGGTGTTCGGTTCCTGCTGTATCCGTTTCCGACTAGGTGACCATCGCATTACCAACTAGCGCACTACTCGACTATCCGACTCTGCGCCAAAGGAATCTTATCATGCACCGTCGCATCTTTTTCATCGCACTCGCGCTTTTGCTCCTTTCCTTTTTCCTTGTCCCCGCGCCCGTCGCACACGCGGCCTCAACGGACGATGGCTTGACCCTGCCAGGCAGCAGCGCGCGCGCCATGCCCACCAACAATCCGGCGACGATTACGGTTGCTTCTTCTCCAAATCGTTCCGTCTACCCGCGTCCCGCCATCGCCGCAGGCGAGTATCACACTTGCTACCTCAAGAGCGACGGCGCCATTGCCTGCTGGGGGGATAACACCTCGGGACAGTTGAACAACATTCCTACTGACAGCACCTTCACCCAGCTCAGCACGGTCGGGGAGTACACCTGTGCACTCAAGGGCGACGCCACCATCACCTGTTGGGGGAAATCGCCCCCCTCCCCCCCCACCGACCCCATCTTCACCCAGGTCAGCGCAGGCGGGTATCACATCTGTGCAATCAAAAGCGATGGGACCCTCGACTGCTGGGGGGATAATAGCTCGGGACAGGCAAGTCCTCCCGCCGGAACCTTTAGCCAGGTCAGCGCAGGCGGGTATCACACCTGCGCAATCAAAAGCGATGGGACCCTCGCCTGCTGGGGCTATAGCGGTTATGGACAAGCGGCCTCCCCCACCGGGACCTTTAGCCAGGTCAGCGCAGGCGTGTTTGACACCTGTGGTCTCAAGAGCGATGGGACCCTCGCCTGCTGGGGAAGTTGGGACACCTATATAATATGGCCGCCCAGCGGCGCCTTTACCCAGGTCAGCGTGGGCGCGTATCACGCCTGTGCCCTCCGGGGTGATGGTTTTATTGTCTGCTGGGGGTCAAACAATTGGGGGCAGTTGAGCGTACCATCCCTACCTCCCGGCACCACCTACACCCAGGTCAGTGCAGGCACTGATCACACCTGTGCAGTGCGGAGTGACAGCACTCCTGTTTGCTGGGGGAATAACCAATTTGGGCAAGCGCACATCATTACTGTCAGTCCAGCCACACTGCCGGAAGGAACAGTCGGTGCAGGATACAATCAGACGCTCGAGGCCATCGGCGCTGCCTCACCCTACACCTTGACTGTGATTGCCGGCACGCTCCCCCCTGGCTTGACGTTCGATCCGGCCTCGGGGCTGGTCAGCGGCACGCCGACGACGACGGGAACGTTCAGCTTTACGATTCAGGTCATAGATTCGGTCCCCTCTTCCGGACAGACTGTGTGCACGCTCGTCGTCAAGCTACCGACGACGACGACGACACTCCTCTCCGCGCCGAACCCGTCTACCTCTGGGCAGTCGGTGATATTCACGGCAATCGTGACCTCTCCCCTCGGCACGCCGAGCGGCACGGTGCAGCTCTACGATAACGGAATGGCGCTGGGTGCGCCCCTCATCCTATCGAGTGGCCAGGCCGTCACCCACATCACCTCCTTGAGTGCTGGCACGCATCCCATCACGGTCACCTACAGCGGCGATACGAATCACGCGGCGAGCGCCTCCGCAGCGTTCTGGCAAGGTGTTTATCCAAGTCCCGCCATTGCCGCGGGCTGGGGCCACACCTGCGCCCTCAACCTGGATGGCACCCTCGCCTGCTGGGGGAATAACAACGCTGGGCCGCTAAACAATATTCCCACCGACACCACCTTCACCCAGGTGAGTGCGGGAGGATTTCACACCTGTGCGGTCAAGCGCGACGGCGCCCTCGCCTGCTGGGGACGGAACGACCTGGGGCTGTTGGACCATATTCCCACCGACGTCACTTTCACTCAGGTCAGTACGGGGTGGGGTCACACCTGTGCCCTCAAGCGCGACGGCACTCTCGCCTGCTCGGGCCAGAACGACTATGGGCAAGCGAGTCCCCCCACCGGGACCTTTAGCCAGGTCAGCGCAGGCGGATTTCACACCTGCGGCCTCAAGAGCGATGGTACCCTCGCCTGCTGGGGCAATAACGGCAATGGACAGTTGAACGTTCTTCCCGGCGCCTTCACCCAGGTCAGCGCAGGCGGATTGCACACCTGTGCGCTCAAGAGCGACGGTACTCTCGCCTGCTGGGGCAATAATAACTCTGGGCAAGCGAGTCCTCTCACTGGGACCTTCACCCAGGTCAGTGCAGGCGGGTATCACACCTGTGCAGTCAAGAGCGATGGCACCCTCGACTGCTGGGGCGATAACTCTTATGGGCAAGCGAGTCCCCCCACTGGGCCCTTCACCCAGGTCAGTGCAGGCGGCTTTCACACCTGTGCAGTTAAGAGCGACGGCGCCATTGTCTGTTGGGGGCGTAATGACTCGGGGCAAGCGCCCGAGCCAACCGCAACAAGCACGGCCACCAGCACCCCCACTGATACGCCGACGGACACGCTGACGAATACACCCACCAATACGCCGACGAGCACGCCCACCAATACGCCGACCCCGACGCCGAAGATGAATGCAGACCTGTCCATTCTGAAAACGGCGCAGCCGAGTAGCGACGGCACACAATTGATTTATTGGCTTGGGGTGCAGAACGACGGTCCCTCGCCTGCCGCTGCCATCGTCGTAACCGACTCACTGCCCGCGGCGGTGCAATACTTCTCGGCCTCACTGCAAGGTGGGACGGGCTGGACATGCACCTATACCTCGGCCATACGAACGGTGACGTGCAACCGCGGTTCGCAGGCAGCCAAGAGCAGTAGCAAGGTCGGGCTGCTCGTCAAGGTCCTAGACAAGAGCAAGTTGTTCACGAACTGCGCCACGGTGAGCGGGGCGACGTTCGACCCGAACCTGGCGAACAATACAGCGTGCCTGACGCTCAACCAGAACTTGCAGCCGGTGGGAGCGACAACGCCGACTGCATCAGCGCTACCGGATCAGAATGCGCCGGATACGAGCACCTTGACGAGTTGGTTCCAAGCGTTATGGAATGCGCTGGTGGGATGGATCGCGCCGGCGAGGACTGCTGGGGCACGATCAACTGGCGGCCCTCAGGCTGCCGCCTAGCGCTCCCCCACCCGGCCCGCCAATGCACTTGCACCGGTTTCCGAATTCGGATACGCGCAAGCAGCGAATTTTAGTGTATACTGGGCCAAATTGCTTCCGAACTGGTTCTGAATGACACCATCCGAGCTACAACTTGCTCTCGGCGAATTCGCGCCGAAGGGTTATTGCCAGGGCACGCATCGCCTGATTCCGCCCGCGGAGACAGTGGAACGAGTTCGGCGCCTGATGGCGGTAATGGGCATTACCCGCGTTGCTAATGTCACCGGGCTGGATTGCATCGGCATTCCCGTGGTAATGGTTTGCCGTCCGAACTCTCGCGCGCTCTCTGTCTCGCAGGGAAAAGGTCTAGACCTCGCCGCCGCGCAAGCTTCCGGCTTGATGGAATCGGTAGAGACCTATCATGCCGAACGCATCACGTTACCCCTCAAGCTCGCTTCCTACGAAGAGCTGCGCTATACGCATCGCGTGGTCGATGTCACCCAACTGCCCCGCGCCCGTAATGCAGGCTTTCATCCCTATCTCCCCATTCACTGGATCGAAGGGCATGATCTTTTACACGATGAGGGCGTCTGGGTTCCTTTCGAGTTAGTTCACACGAACTATACCATGGCGATGCATCGCAATATGTCGGGTTTTGCGGCGACGTCGAATGGCCTGGCGTCAGGCAATCATTTGTTGGAAGCCCTGAGCCACGCCATCTGCGAAGTCGTCGAGCGCGATGCGACAACCTTGTGGCATTTGCTGACAGCCCAAGAACGCGCCAAGACGCGAATTGACCTGGATACGATTGGGGATCCGGCCTGTTGTTCCGTGTTAGAAAAATATCAGAGGGCGAATGTGGCCGTTTGCGTTTGGGAGATCACGTCGGATGTCGGCATTCCGGCCTTCCTGTGTCGCATCTTTGACCAGAGCGACAATCCCCTGCGGCAACTGGGCTACGCAGAATGTATGGGGTGTCACCCGGCGCGAGAAATTGCGCTGCTGCGTGCGTTGACTGAAGCGGCGCAGAGTCGTCTCACGTGGATTGCAGGTTCACGGGATGACTGCTATCCTGCGCATTATTCTCAGTTGCGCGATCCACAATTGATTGAGCGGCGGCGCGCGGAATTGACCGCGCCGGGACCCCGCAAAAACTGGAGCGAATGTCCGAGCTGGCAGTCCGATAGCTTCAATGCCGATGTCGAATGGGAATTGGAGCGACTGCGTATCGCCGGCGTCGAACAGGTCATCGCGGTCAACCTGACCCAAGCCGAAATTGGCGTGCCGGTCGTGCGCGTGATTATTCCCGGCCTTGAAGCCTTGCTGGAAAACAAAAACTATGCGCCCGGGGCGCGAGCGCGAACGCACGCGGAGCAGCACGCGTGACCGTTTACCTCTTTATAGGGCCTACGCTTGCCCTTCAGGAAGCACGACTGGCGCTCGACGCCGTTTACTTGCCACCGGCCAGACAGGGCGACGTTTATCGGGCCGCCCGCGGCAAGCCTGAGGCAATCGGCCTCATCGACGGCTACTTTGACACGGTACCGTCCGTATGGCATAAGGAAATTTTGTGGGCTATGCGCGAAGGGGTGCACGTCTTTGGCAGCGCGAGCATGGGCGCATTGCGCGCGGCGGAACTCGCCCCGTTTGGAATGGAAGGCGTGGGTAGGATCTTTGAGGCATATTGCCATGGCGAGCTCGAAGATGATGACGAGGTTGCGGTAGCGCACGCGCCCGCGGAGCTCGACTATCATGCGTTTTCGGATGCGATGGTCAATATCCGCGCGACGCTCGCAGCAGCGGAAGAAGCAGGGATCATTTGTGCGAACACACGCACTGCGCTGACACAGATCGCCAAAGCGCTATTTTATCCTGAGCGCACATACGCGCGGCTGTTGAGCAGTGGCGCAGCTATCGGCCTGAACGGCCCGGAACTCCGACGGTTCGAGGCGTGGCTCCCCGATCATGCCATCGACCAAAAGCGCCAGGACGCGCTGTCGATGTTGCATGTGATTCGCGAGCGCATCGCCGGGGGATTGCCACCCAAGCGCGTGCGTTATCACTTTGAACACACCATCTACTGGAACCATCTACAAGAGACGGCGGGTGAATTCGATCAAAATGCAGCCGAGCTTGATGGCAATGTGCAACTTCAAATGCTGCTGGACGAAGCGCGGCTCGATCCGAATCTCTATCGATTGGCCCGCGCGGGCGCAGCGAAACGCGCGCTCGGAGAAGCATTGGCCGACCGGCAAGCGCTGCGCGTCAGCTCCGGTCAGGTTGACGCGGCGATCATGGCCTTTCGCCGCGCACACCAGTTACTGGATAGAGACCAGGTCGAAGAATGGCTGCAGGCAAACAACCTGGAAGCCACAGATTTATATGATTTAATGGAAGAGGAGGCGCGCATAAACGCCACGTTGTATTGGGCCGAGCCGAATCTTACCGCGCGGGTCGTCGATCAGCTCAAACTCACCGGCGCGTATGCCAATCTGGCGGCGCGGGCGGGTGATAAACAACGCGAGCTGGAGCAAGCGGGTCTGGCGAACCCGACCTTTGCGGATTCGGGACTGACGCGCGAAGGGTTAATACACTGGTACTTTCAAGTACATTGCGGAGCGAACATCCCGCTCGATATTCGGGAATACGCGAGCGAAGCGGGCTTTCGCGACGAATACTTTTTTATCCGCGCCTTGCTCCGCGAGTTTTGCTATGTCAAGTTACAAAACGCCGGAGAAAAGGCGCACACACCAATCACGGAGGATGACAGATGAGCGCTCAACAGCAATCCGTATCAGGCACATTATTTCGCGGCGCCGACGGGAATTTGTACTTTGTCCCCGACAGCGCGCTCGAATCGTTTCGCGTATTTGATTCAGAGCAACCGCGCATCGAAAATTTCTTGGCCGGCGATGGCAAAGGCGATGATGCCGCGGCCAAGAACGTCGAAGCGGTTTATACGACGATTCCCGTAAACTCTCCACCCGCAGATGAAGCGATGGCTGCCGAGATCCAAAAGCCGCTCATCTTTGTCGCTTACCTTCAAGACAACGACTAGTCGCGCGCCATCATCGCCTAATCCCATGCCGATACGAACTCTAGTCCGTTGGTGCGGCGTTGCATTATTGATCGGGGGCATGCTCGGCGCGGTCGGCGAAGCCGTCCAGCCGCTGAACACCGCGTCGAGCGCGGCGCTATCACCCGCGTGGATTCCGGTTCATACACTCTTTCTCGCAGCGGACGTCTTTATTGCATTTGGGCTGTTTGGGCTGTACCTCCGGCAAGCGGATAAAGCCGGTTGGCTTGGCTTGATTGCCTTTGTGCTTGCCGTCTTCGCCACAGCGCTTTCGATTGGATCGGCGGCGATCCAGGCCTATGTATTTTCCTATGTTGCGGCGCAGCCCAACGCGCCCAAGTTGCTCAGCGAATTCACGAGCCCGGGCGGTCCGCTTGCCGCGGTCGGTCCCCTTGATCTAACGTGGGTTCTGCTCTACGAACCGGGATTCATCTTGACGGCCATCGCGACGATACGCGCCGGCGTACTGCCGCGGTGGGCAGGCTGGCTCTTGCTCGCGAGCAGTGTCCTGGCGAACTTGGTTTTCCTCGGCGGGCGCGCCGAACTGGTGGGTCTCTGGATACACATCGTCTTTGGCCTCTCGCTCGCGGCGCTGGGCTATGCCGTGTGGGCGAACCCAGGGCAAGCGGTGGAAATCAAAGCCGCGCCGAACACTCAACCTTAGGAATCCACGCGCGCGAGGGCATAGGCCACCGCGTCGTGCCAGTTCATCGCGTATCCTTCTGCCCAGGCTTCATCAAAGCGCGTGGAGGCGAGCGTTTGTTTTGCGCGTGCGACCACCCCATCCGCAAGCGCTTGATAGATCGGCTGGCGCTTGCTCTTGATGGTCTCCTGGAATCTCGCGGCGGCGCCGATCAGCTCAACGGCGTACTGATTGGCGTCTTCGGTGGGTTGCGCCAGTTGCGTGGCCTGGGCTAATCCAATGAGTCCCAGATCAATCAAGGGGGTCGAGCCCAGATCGCGAAAGAGAGCGAGATTTTCCGACTGGATTTTACGCGCACTGGCAGCATCCCCTTGCGCCGCGAGAATCAAGCCCAAAACCAAACGCGCCAGTCCATATTCCCACCGCGCGCCCAGCTCATGAAAGATCGCGATGCTATCGGTCGCGCGCAGGCGCGCCTCATCATAATTCCGCGCGAGGAATGCGGCCATCGCGAGATTTCCGCTTGAGGCGGCGACGCCCGGCTTGTCGCCAATCTCCTGCTGCAAGGCGATGCTCTTGAGCCACCACTCGCGCGCCGCGGCGACATCGCGTTTGGAAATGGCGACGTTACCCAGCACCTGATATGCGCCGGCGATCCGCTTCTTGTCGCCGGCCTCTCCTTCTAAAAACAGCACCTCCTGTAACAAAGGCAGGCTCTCTTCCGCTTTGCCCTGGAACCAGTATGCCCGCGCCAGTTGAAACAAGGCTTGGCTCAATCCCGTTCGATCATGCACCCTTTCAAAATCGCTCCGCGCCAACTCCAACCAGTCCAAGGCGTCGTCATACAGCGCGCGATTCCAGTAGGTGCTGCCGATTCCCAATTCAGCCTGCGCTTGCCAGTCTACCCCCTCGCGCCATTCAGCCAGCTCCAGCGCGTCGCGATAACGCGCTTCGCCTCGATCCCATTGACTAAGACTTTCATGCATTTGCCCCATCCGAATCAGGACGGGGACCTGCTCATCCGGCGGGAGCAGCGCGCGCAGGCGCTCGTAATACTCAATGGCGGCGGCGTTGGCATACCGAGTGGATGCGGCCTCGCCCGCCTTTTTGAAGTACTCTTTTTGTTTGGCGGTATTGCTACTTCGCCCGTAATGATGCGCCAACAGATCCAGAGCGGTCGCCGTTTCTTCTCGCATTTCCAACCAGGCGGCGAGGCGTTCGTGTAAATCCGAGCGCAATGCAAAGGGCATGCTCTCATACGTTACTTCTTGCGTCGTCGCGTGCTTGAAGAGAAAAGTCGAGTTTGGCTCGGGCGTGTCCAGCGGCGTGAGGTCAAGCTGCGCCAGGACGTCAAGGTCACGCTGTACCTGCTCGCGTGACCCGAGGGAGGGGTAAACACCCCACAGCCAGTCGAAGGGGAAGGTGCGCCCGATCACGCTCGCCACTTTCAGGGCGGTCTGCTGCTCCGCCGTTAATCGGTCGATGCGGCTGAGAATGAGACTGGTCAAGTTCCCCGGCAATTCCAGTTGCTCGAACGAAACCATGTCCCCCGGAACAACGCCACGATCTCGCAAATAGTTCATCAGCTCTTCAATATAGAATGGATTCCCTTCTGTTCGCGACACAATCGCTTCAACAAACTTGGGCGGCAAATCCGGCTGCACGTTGAACAAGACGGCCGCTTTTTCCTCGACCAATTGGGCCGCTTCCGCACGCGCGAGTTCGTGCAGCTCGATTTCACTGCTGTTCGGTAGGCCGGCAAAAGGAAAATTAAAGCCGCGCGCTTCAGTGGGAGGGCGATACGCGAGCGTCAGGAGGACAGGCAAGTTATAGATTGCGCGGCCGATGGCCGCCAATAAATCAATGGACAAGGCGTCGAGCCAATGCGCGTCCTCTAAAACGAGCAACAGAGGCGCAGCGCCGCTTGAAGCAAAATGCAATTTGAGGCACTCGACGAGCAATGCTTCTGTCGATTCCTTGCGAAGCTTGGCATCCATATTGCGCGTGAGCTCATTATCGGCCAGCGACAATCCCAGCACGGCGCCGAGCAGCGGAAGGCGCGGTAATAGTGCGGGGTTGAGGGCGGTCAAAGCACGTTCAAGCGCGGCGGCCTGTTCGTCAATGGCGGCCGTCCAATCCAAATTAAAAAACGCGCGCCAGATGGGTTGCCACGCCAGAAAAGCGACTTGCATACCGGTTGATTGTGCGGCCCCGCCAAAACCGATAAACCCCTCGGCTGTCGCGCGCTGGATTGCTTCGGCAAGCAGGCGCGATTTGCCGATTCCGGCTTCGCCCACAATCCCGATGATCCGTCCTTCTCCTCGCCGCGCCCGGCTAATTTTCTCCGCAATGTGCGCGAGCTCAGCCGTCCGCCCGATCATCGCCAGGGCGGATTGAGGTTCTTGCAAATGAATTTCGCTGATCGCCTGTGTTCCCTCAACCGCCACAATCGGTATCGGCTCCGCCTTACCTTTCACCTTGACTGCCGGCAGCGGCTTGAGCAGATAACGCCGGCCGGCAGAGGGCGCAAGATTTGCGCTCATTAAAACCTGCCCATCTGCTGCGGCGACCATCAGACGCGCGGCGAGATTCGTCGCATCCCCCATCACCGCATACGTGCGCGTTGTGCCGCCAACCGCGCCCACACGCGAAACCCCGCCGCCGATCCCAATTTGCACCGGAGCGATGTAAGAATACTCCTTCGGCGGCTCGCGAAATTCGAGCGCGGCGCCCGCGGCGCGCGCCGCGGCGTCGCCATGCGCGATCGGCGCGCCAAAGGTCGCGTAGAGATAGCTCCCTTTATCGCCAATACTAATTTGCAGCAGCCAGCCCTCATAGCGCGCCATCACCTGTTGTCCCCAGCGCACAAACGAATCGAGCTTGGCGCTCGCCTCATCATCGTGGTCATAATCAAGATCGGCAAAACGAAGGAATAGAGAGATCGTCGGGCGCAACTCGGTCAAAAACTCACCTTGCCCGCTGAACAAACGCGCATATACCGGAGGTAAAAGCCAGGGACGCACCCGCTCGTCGCTCAACACGTTTGGGGCAAGCTCACGCCAGGGCCGTGAATCGACTGCCGCGATCAAATCGCCGACAATGGCGCAGCGCTGCCCATCCATTTCGCGCCAATTCCCAATCGTGATGGATTCAGCCAGGAGCAAACTGCTATCCGGGTCAAGGACGACTTCACCCGCTTTGGTTACATTGGCAGCGGATGCAAGCCGCGCCATAATCGCGCCAGCCAGGACTTCGATTACTTGCGTCTGTGGATCGCCGACGAGAAACCGCCGCACCGGACCACAAGCCACCGTCGTTTTGAGCGCCAGCGATAACGCGCGGTGTCTCGGCAACTCCACGACGTGAAAAGGGTCCATTGCGGATTGCATCGCACGCGCACACGCGATGGCGCGGCGTCCCGGCTCAATGGCATCGGGCGCGCTGCCCCCATCAAACCACACGGTTAGCGCATCTCCGCCAAAAACGATCACGCTTCCACCGAATCGATCAATTTCGGCCATCAACGCTTGATAGATGGAATTGAGAATCGTAAGCAGTCGCTCAGCCCCGCGATGCGGACCATATTCACGCAGGATTGCCTCAGTCAGCACCGTAAAGCCTGACATGTCGGCAAAGAGAGCTGCGCCCAACATCCGGTCGGGAAGGACCGCGCCATCTGCCAAGGCCTGGCGCCGGTCCTTTGGGACATAATCAATGATCGTGTTCAATGCCGATTTCCTTTTTGCCGATTGATATAAAGTGCAACAAGTGTCTGCGCGCTAGCCGAGTACATGACACGGCTCCCATCTTAGCACAGTTCTTTTCACAACGACAGAGCTACTCCCCACATCTTGGCTTTCGCAGCGAATTGGCTTAAAATACGACCGTAAAATATGAAAGCTGGATTTGCTCTCCTGGTCGACGACCCGGCGCACAATCTCATGCGAAACCTCGCGATCGAGATTGATGCAAAATACCAAACCGGGCTCATCGCCGCGCGCTTACTGCCACACATTTCGCTTAAACAGCCTTTTCCAATCCAGGATCTATCCGCACTCGCCGGCTATTTTGATCAGCTCGCCGCCACACTCAGACCGGTTCCGGTAGCACTGAAACAGGTCGAGGTGTTGGTTTCTCCGGATGAGAACACGCCGGGGATTGTCTGGCTGGATGTCGAGGAGAGCAATGAGTTGCGCGATCTGCACAATCGGCTTAATCGAGAACTGGCCGCGCGCTTTGAGAATACGGCAGCGCCGTTTGACGGCCCCGAGTATCACTTCCACGCAACCGTAACCTATGCGGGGCAACCGGCGGCTGTCTATCGGCAAATTCACTCCGAGTACGATCGGCAGCCGGTTGGCTATACCTTTACAGCAAATCGGATCGGTCTCTTTTACTCGATTGAGGCTGAGGGCAAGGCCGAAGCTTATGTTAGCTACCGGATATACGGGCTTGGCTCGCAATAAGATCCTGGATTCATTTTCGATTCTCGCGCCAGGCGGACAAACCCGGACCGAATACTATCGAGATACGTTACATCTGACTCCGTCAGGTTATGCAGTTTTGAATCAAGCCCTTACCCAGGAGCTCGAATCGCTACAATAGCTCATACAGCTTACAGCTATTTGGTGAGAATCCAGATTTGGTAGGGACTCGCCGTCGGGTCAAAGGGAGAGCGACGATAGTCGCCATAAAGTGACTGGACCTGAAAGCCTTCCGACCGCGCGAGGTCGGCAAATTCGTCTGGTCCGAGCAGGGCAAACCGGATCTCGAGCATCCGCTTGCGCTGCATTATCCCACGCGCGTCGTAAAGCTCGTAGAATTGATATCCTGTCACAATCCGCCGATCAGGATCATAGCTCTGCCAGGTCCAAAAGAAGAGGCTCTCCCGCTCCGGTAGCAGATGCTTGCCAACAAGATGCAGATGGTCATCGATGCTTTTCAGCCGGAGAGGGGGATTATGCAGAGTGACGATCAAACGGCCTCTATCAGTTAGCTGCGCGTGGATACGCTTGAGGGTTGCGCGCCGGTCGTCGGCAGAGACGAGCTCACCAAGCGAATGAAACGGGATCAGGATAAGGTCGAACTGCTTGTCGAGCATGAGCTCACGGACATCAATCTGGCGAACGTCCGCTGCGAGATGCTGCGCGTCTAGCTTGCGCCGCAGTAAGGTTAGCATCTCGGAGGAATTATCCACACATGTTAATTTGGCCCCGGCCTGAAGGAGCGGGAGGGTCACGCGACCGGTGCCACACATGAGTTCTAACACCTCACCCTTGACCGCACGTGCCTCGTCTACAAAGAACGGGATGTCGAAATCAGCGTGGACATAGGTGTCGTAAAGATCAGCGATCTGGTCCCAGGCGATGGATAAAAACATATGTTTTCCACTATACAGGCAGCGAGTAGGAAGTATGCCACAAACGGGTGTAAGCAGTAAACTCGCTCTCCCAACGCTTGTCATCCCATCCCAGTTCAGGCTGGACAATTGCACGAATGCGCTCCATCCAAGCCTGCCCCCCCTGCGGGAGAACAAGGCCCAGACGCACCCGGCGCAGTAACAAATCGTCGAGATGGGTTACCCCTTCCGCGCGAGCGGCCCAGCGTAGTTCGGCCCACAACGACTCTGAAGAGGCGATAGACATCATCTCGCCCGGTTCGGCAGCAGCCTGAAGGTCGGACGCTTCGGCGCCATAGCGCCCCAGCAACCGCAGGCGAGCCGCATAAGACAGAGAATCAACCTGGAGGTCGGTGGGAACCGGGTCGAGCATACGCATGTGCGCATCGAACTGCGGCGCGCCTGGCAGGCGCGGGCGCACCGCGCGGAGCGCATCATGCGCCATCAGCCGAAAGGTGGTCAACTTGCCTCCCGCCACAGTCAATAGTCCATTCTCATTCCAGAGCATAAACTCGCGCGACTCTTTGGAGGGATCCGGGTTACCGGTATTGATCACCGGGCGCACGCCCGCAAACGTCGCCTGAATATCCTGCCGCGTCAACCCTGCATCTGGAAAGACGCGGGCGAGCCCCGTCAGGATATAATCGATTTCGGCTCCACTAATCCGGGGATCGATTTCTATCCCTTTGCCGTGATCGACATCGGTCGTCCCGGCCAACGTAACCCCTTCCCAGGGGAACGCGTAGAGCGCTCGGCGATCAACCGGGTGGAGAAAAGTAACCGCCCGGGAAAGGGGCAAGCGCGCCCAGGGGAAGATCACGTGCCCCCCACGCAACTGGCGCAGGCGTTCCTGCCCGCCGACCTTGATGCGCAATTCATCCGCCCAGGCCCCGGTTGCGTTAATGACCACAGTCGCCTGCACCTCGGCTGTCCGGTCGCGCCCGTCGGGCCCCTGGTCACGCACGACTACACCCCGGACCTGACCCGCCTGATCGAACAGCAATTGCTCAACGTGCGCATAGTTGAGAGCCATGCCCCCGGCGCGGACCGCTTCGCGGATTACGCGCAGCACCAGACGGGCATCGTCGGTCTGCGCATCAAAATACCTAAAGCCGCCGACAAGGTCCGGGCCGGTGAGCTGAGGGCAAAGATTGCGAATTCCGCGGGGCCCATACTGGCGATGCGCCCACTTGAGCGCAAGCATATCATAGGCTACAAGCCCCGCGCCAAAGACCCACATGGGTGGACGGTCGTCGGAAAAGTTGGCGAGGATAAAGCCCATCGAGTTGATCAGGCCCCGCCCTTCGCGCTGCAAGCGCTCACGCTCCGACACCGATTCGACTGTCAGCTTGATTTGCGCGTTTTTGAGGTAGCGCAGACCGCCATGCACCAGCTTGCCCGAGCGACTGGAGGTGCCTGCCGCGAAATCGCTTGCTTCGACCAGCAGTACGCGCAGCCCGGCCCGCGCTGCTTCGCGGAGGATACCCGCGCCGGTAATGCCGCCGCCAATCACGATGATATCCCACCGCCTGTCCAACTGCTCCCAAACACGATCGCGCCAGCCTCGATTCCACATATCCAGTTTTACTCCAACAGCTTGCCAGGGTTCATCAGCCTATCGGGATCGACCGCGTACCTCATCCCTTCGAGCATCAACATGCCGGCGGCGCCCTTTTCGGCAATCAGATAGGGTTCATGGTCAATGCCCACGCCATGCTGGTGACTGATTGTGCCACCCTGCCCTACAATGACGCGGCTTGCCGCGGATTTCAGCGACCGCCAGCGCGCCAACGTTGCATCCGGATCCAACGAGCGCGGGAATACATAGGTGACGTAGATGCTCGCTCCATCGACATAGACGTGCGAGAGATGGGCAAACACCCAAACCCGTTCGCCCATTTCAAGTGTGGTACGGAGCGCACCTTTGATCGCTGCCGCCGTCGGCTCGACAGCGAACCAGGGAACTGCCGTCTCAAGCGTATCAATCGCGTAGCCCAGTTCCCAGAGAGTATTGCGGAGATAGGGCGTCAGGAACCTCGTTTTGCGCCACATTTCGCCGATGATGAATGGCACGGGTAAGCCCCCATGCGCCCTGGCGATGGCCTCCACCTCAAAACGCGCAAGGTTAACAGAATCGGGATCCCCGGTCACACCGTAAATCAAGAGGGCGGGTGAGGCGCCGTACCCGGCAGTCGCCAACCCTCGCTCCGCCCATTCCATCAATCGTACACGCCCGGCCAGTTTCAACGTTGTCTCTGTTTCGTCCGCATCGGCAAGACGGAGCATCGAAACGCGAATCCCTGCCTGCGCGATCTCACGCACAGCCACAGCCCCCTCGGTCCAATTATGGAAAAACGCGGCATAGAACCCTTCGACTGGTGGCCGGGGCTGAACTCGCATGCAAGCGCGGGTAATGATTCCAAGGCGCCCCTCCGACCCCAGGATCATCTGCCGTAAATCGGGGCCAGCCGCGCTGGCAGGCAAAGGCGGAAGGTCCAACGGACCGCGGGGCGTCTCAATGTGGCCACCCGCGAACAAGTTCTCAATCCGGCCATAGTGATAGGACTGTTGCCCGCTCGAACGCGTGGCGATCCAGCCGCCCACCGTAGAATACTCCCAGGACTGCGGGAAATGTCCGAGCGTATATCCCAACGAGCGCAGTAACGCCTCAACCGCGGGACCGGGAAGGCCCGCTCCCAAAGTTGCAAGGCGGCTGGTCCTGTCAAAATCGACCAGGGTATCAAACCGGCGGAGGTCAACAGTCAACACCGGTCCTCGCTTCGGAAGCGGGTTGATGTGACCGACCACGCTCGTCCCACCTCCATAAGGAATTAATGCGGCCTGGTGGATATGCGCATAGACAATCAGAGATCGAACCTCATCGTCGGATGCGGGATAGGCCACCCCATCGGGAAAGGCACCGAGGCGGCCGGACCGTAATGCAATCCAGTCGGGCAGGCTTTGACCCCGCGCGTGCTGCAGGCGGTCCAGTGGATCCTGGCGGATGAGTGAGTGCGCAGGCAGATCCGACAACGGGATTGTCTTCAACACCTGTTCCAACGTCGCATCCGGCCCCGGTTGGCCCGGACCTACCGCGGATAGTAGAAATTGTCTGGCCGCTTTTGGCACAGGATAGCCAACCGCCTCTTCGCCCCAACCGTTCCAACGTTTCATAGTCTCCTTCAGAATGCAAAACCCCACTCCGGGGCACACCTGGAGCGGGGAATGTGGCTAATCGTGTCGCAACATAATGACACACCTATTCTCTTGTAGCTTTTATCTACGATGGGACGTGTATTTCACTCCGTTCGATTCTATCACAGATTCAGATTCGCGGGGTAATACCCGGCGAACAAACTGTGCTATCATATAGGAGATCGGGCGTCATCCATCAGGAAATCAAGCATCGGCAAGGCAGGTATGGGAATGAGCGCGAACTCGTTCGACTGGACTACAATCGGTTATTTTTTACTCTTTGCATTCGTCGCGGGCCTGCTGGTCATCGCTGCGCTATGCGCGTATATCATCTGGCGCGTGCGCCGCATTAACCTGCCGGACGGGGCGGGTTTTATGATGGCGCTGCGCGCCGCGCCACTCTCCGTCGTCCTGTTACTCGACGCCCTTGATTTCACACTCGATGTCTTTTCTGCGCCCTTTACCTGGATTATACTCGGACGGCTTGGGCTGGCGCCATTGCGCGGTGTCGCCGTCATCAAGGACCTGATCCCATTTGATAACTTTATCCCGGCCATGACAGCAGCCTGGCTGGTCGTGCGTCTCTTCGATCTGGGCCGTCCGTATCTCGATCCGTCTACGGCCCCCACGGAACCCCAGCCGCTACTTCCACCGCCCGGATACAAACAACACCAATAGCATATAAAAACCCGGAATTCAGGATTCCGGGTTTATTTTTCTCCCCATTATTTTTTCCTGTCGCTTCCACATCCGCGCACGCTCCTCGGGCTCGATATCATCATAACCCAGGAGATGCAAGATGCCGTGGACCACGAGGAGCTCCAATTCGTCACGCGTGCGCCAATGGGCGGCGCGGGCATTCACCTTTGCCGTTTCGTACGAAATGACGATGTCGCCCAATGATTCGTCATCGTCAGCAGGAAACGAAAGGACATCGGTCGGAGCATCGACGCCGTGAAAGTCGCGGTTTAACTGGCGCATGGTCTTGTCGCCGACAATGGCAATGGCCAGACCCCGCTGTCGAGAGATCCTCTCGGCGCGATACACACGCATCGCAATACCCCGCAAACCGGAGCGAACGATGCGCCGTGTGAATTCGGGTTCGACGATAATATCGATGGACATGAGGTCTTATTACCCCGGACCAGCCGGTAAGGACTCGCGAGACGAGCGTGCAGCCTCCGTCTCCGATGGAGGGATGACCTCTTCACGCGGCTTTAAATGAGGCGGAGGGGGATAGCGCACACGCGGGTGATACAATCCCTGGAGCACATCGAAAAAAGCCTGGCGGATGAGATCAAGATCGCGAAGGCTAACCGGCGCCTCATCCAACTGGCCCTCGCGCATCCGCTGGTCGATAATGCGATCAATGATGGCGTGAATTTGTGCCGGATTACTCGGCCGTTCGGCGCGGGATGTCGCCTCGACGCCGTCAGCCAACATCATGATAACCGCCTCACGCGTTTGCGGTTTGGGGCCCGGATAACGAAAGTCTTCTATATCGACCGGCTGTCCATTCGCCCGTTTGAGCGCCTTGTCGTAAAAGTAAGTTGACAGGGTCGTGCCGTGATGCTGCGGGATTAGATCACGCACGCGATTTGAAACGCCGTAGCGTTTGGTCAAGTTGAGCCCATCTACAATGTGCTGGTGCAAAATGGCCGCGCTCGCGTGCGGTTCGAGCGTATCGTGAATATTGACGCCGTCGAACTGGTTCTCGGCAAAATACTGGGGGTTCATCGTCTTGCCAACGTCATGATAATAGGCGCCGACGCGCAAGAGAAGCGAATCAGCGCCGATGCGCTGGGCCGCGTGCTCTGCAAGGTTACTGATGACCAGTGAGTGGTGATAAGTGCCCGGCGCCTCACGCAAGAGTTTTTGCAGAAGGGGATGGGTTGGCCGCGCCAGTTCGATGAGTTCCAACGCCGTTGTCACCCCGGCGAGCTTGCCCAGCACGAACTGGCTTCCCAGCGCCAACAGTCCGGTCAGTCCGCCGCTACCCACCGCCGCGAGTACGATACGCGCCAGGTCTAGCAAGTCTTCATCGCGCCGTCCCAGATTCAGAATCAGCACGACAGCCATGTTCGCCAGGGCGACATACGCGCCGCTCACAATGAATGACGTCAGCCGATCACGCTGGCGCAGGGTCACGACGGCGACGACGCTCCCCACCAGCGCAAAGGCAATTAGATCGATCGCGCCGTTCGCGATATAGCCGACGGACAGTGCGACGACCAGGGCCAGACCGATCCCGGTCGCCGAATCAAGCAGCGCGGCTCCCATCATAGCAGCCGCGGCAAATGGAAAGAGATAGGGAATAATCGATCGGCCGGGCACGATCACTTTGGTTCCGAGAGCCGTGCCGAGCAAAAGAAAAGACAATAGCAGAAGGATACGCGGCTGGGCAAAAAGCTGTGGGGAAAAATGAGCCAAATAGAGGATCTG
Organism: Anaerolineae bacterium; assembly: GCA_049694275.1. Taxonomy (GTDB): domain Bacteria; phylum Chloroflexota; class Anaerolineae; order UBA4142; family SHND01; genus JBAVQS01. The sequence goes on from JBAVQS010000008.1 coordinate 34,989, forward strand.
GATCAAAACAATCAGAAATGCCAGGAGAATCCCGGCCATTCTTTCCTGACTATTATCCTGCGGCTGCAAATAACCGAGTTGTTTCAGGTCCTCCATAATCTGAGTGGTAACGACCTCGCCGGCGCGCACCACTTCCTGGCCCTTTGCCAGCGTGCGATACGAAACGCCCACCTCATCGCGCGCCTTTTGACGCGCGGCGTTGGTCGTGATCGGATCATAAAAGCTATTGGCAACAAGAAAAGACTTGGCCCACCGGGTCACCAGGTCCGCTTGATCCGCGGAGAGGACAAGACTTACCCGTGAAGAGAGTCTGGCTGCGGCCGAATTCACTTCGCCGCTACGAATCTCGTCGCGCATCGCCTGATCGAGCACATAAAGCGTTTCACTGGTGACCTGCTGATACGCGTTCGCATCCAGAGCAACGGTCCCGCTAATTACATCCGCCGATACCGTCACCGTCGGTACGGCCATCATCCATTCTACCTTCTCCGCCTGGGTGCTATAGGGGTCGGCGCGGATCGTGTCCATGAAATCCATTATTCGCGTGGCAAGCCGTACCTGGGCACGCGCAATCTCGGCGTCGGGGGGGTCATAAACATCCGGGACTTTGGCGGCCGCTTCATCTTGAGCATGAGTGGTGTTCAACTCGCTCACAAAGGTGATGCGGTCGGGAGCAACTACCCGGACGGGGCTGGGCTGGTTTTCAACAAACGATACCTCGGCCGGGGTTAGAGGCGACAGAAAGGTCAGATGCGCAACAAAAATCACCGCCAACGCGGCTGAGGTTAGGGCGGCAATCAAGAGGGCCATCAACGCTTGTCGTCGGGACAAGCGTGTTTGGCTGAGGGCATCCCCGAGGGACATATCCATGCGCGTATGATATCAAAATAAAAAGGGCACACGCACGATTGCTGATGCCGTCCGGTGTGCCCCTGTCCAATCCTTGAATGAATGTCGGCCTACTGCATTCGGTGCAGGTCGCCGCGCCAGGCTATTCGCGCTCTTCGTTGCGCAACGTCTCCTTGCGGCTCTTGCGCTTTTTAGCAGCCTTTTTCTTTTTGCGTTCTACGCTCGGCTTTTCAAAAAACCGCCGCCGGCGTACCTCTGACAAGATTCGATCTTCTTGAACTTTTTTATTAAACCGCTTCAGCGCAGCTTCAAATGGCTCGTTCTTGTCGACAATGACTTGTGTCACCCTTTTCGCCCCCCTTCTCTATTGGTGTACGGGCGCATCCCCCGTTCCATGCCCGCCAATATGCATCGCAGATGTTGAATTATAACCATCCCAGGCGACTCTGTCAAATCAATTTGGCTTGAATTCACACAGGGGGGTCACTTTTTTGCAACAGGTAGGCAGCTCGGTCTTGTCCCAGATCATCACGCCAATTCATGAAATCGACTGCAATATAGCCATTGGCAAAGGCTTTTTCTAGCGTCGCGCGGGTCCGCGCGCGCCAGGCACACGCCAGCCCCAGGTCCTGGGCGCGCAACAGATTGAAATTGGCCGGGATTTCGAGCCAGATCGATTCGGTTGCCAATCCCTGCTCGGCCGTCACATGCGGCAAGTTATGCCAGTCAAATTCAATGTCGTAAATGGCAGGCGCTTGTGACAGGGTCACGATAGAGCTGAAATCCGGAGCCAGGCGCGTCTCGACCCTCGCGCTCGAAACCCACCATTCCGCTTCAAACCGGTCTGAAGCGACGCCGGCGTTCAGCTCGTCTGACATCTCGCCATAAGCATCCCGAACATAGCGCCGCGCAATTGCCCCTAACCGAGAGAGATTCAGCCGGGCGTTTACCGCCTGGAGCGGATCATACGTCCAGGTGGCAAGGTCGAGCCCCTGCGCCAGCAATACCTGGCGTTGTCTCAATTTGAGATTGATGCCCACGCGTTGTGCACGATAGGCTTGCAGAACCGCAAGCATATGGGAGCAATGCTTGAAATGCCACTGTGAAACGCCCGGCTCCATCCCAAGAAAACCGAACACAAAGCCGACTATCTCCTCCCCATGAAAAGCGCATAACAAGACCCCGCCGTTCTTGGCCGCGGTAACCAGGAGGGAAGCCGGGACGATATCACGGTTGTCATGAGCGCGCCACACTTGACGCTGAATCTCTTCACAGGCCAGGTAATCTACCCATGATTGGGCTGGTCGAATTTCGATGGTCACAGTTTAAAATTCAGGGCAAGCGTACAGATCATTTTTAGAGTAAAAAGGTTGGCGCGCGAAGCTTCTCGCGCGCCAAGCTGTTTTCCTGCATCGATCCACTGTCACAACACACGAGCGCCACCGCCCAAACGACGCATTGCGCTGTCCCTATGTTCCAGGCGTTCGAAAACTCCAGCTGGGAGACCAGGGACCCCAGCCCCCCTCGTTGCCTCCTCGCACGCGCCATACAAAAGTGGTATTAGGTTCGAGCGCTTGCTCAGGCGGCAGTACGGCGGCGGTCTGAGTAGTCAACAGAATATGTGCCTTGTGAAAGTGTACATCCGGTGACCAAACCAACTGATAGTGACTGGCCCCGCCTACATAGAACCAACGGAAATTGGGTGTAAGACTATCGACGGCCTCGCCTGTTGCCGGGTAAAAAAGCTGCGGGGCCTGAACTGGCGCTACCGGCGGTGGTGGCGGCGGAGCAGGCTCCGTCACAGTCTCGACCTCTTCGGCGGCGACTGGAGGAGCCGGCGGTGCGGCAGCAGCCAATTGTTGCTTCCGGCGCGGTTTGACCGGCGCGCGTTTAACTGCCGAGCGTGCCGGCGGACGTCCTCGCTTGACCTTTGATGCCTTCTTTTTCGGCGCGGCGAGCCACAAAGGCGCACCCAGGAGAGCAACGATCTTCTCGATCATCATACCATCAGGAACCCATTGGCGGCGGCTGAGAGGCGGGCTCTGCCGGCATCTGCATCGGTTCCGCTGCCGGCGCCTTGGGCTTGCGAACAGCAGGCTTTTTGGCAACTTTCTTTGCGCCCTTCTTGGCAGCCTTTTTCGGTGCCTTCTTCGCAGCCTTCTTCACAGCCTTTTTGGCGGCGACGGGGGCAAGCAGCAATGGGCTTGCCAGGGTGGTCAACAAGGTCTCGAGCATGCTCATGGGAATTCCTCCTCAAGATTAGTGTCTATGGTCACGGCCGATCAATGGATTGCTCGGCACTTGACCATTCCAAACAAACGGATTGGGGTCATGGGTTCATATGTTTCGATGCAGGATCGCCGTCCATCACCTCCCCTCGCAAAGACCATCAAAGGTTTTTTCCCCGACACCATTGTCAGGACGCCAGTATCACTGGTTACAAGGAATTGGCTGTGAAGAGTTATTCCGCCAGCCGCACCAGGGATTTGAACTGGAATGCCCACTGAACTGGAGCGCCGAATATCCGCTTAGATAAAAGGTAAATGGGCCCCCACCCAAACCGGGATTGGTCCAATTGCCGGTTAGAATTGTCACATTGCTCGCAAAAGTGAGGTTCCCGCTAATGGTCAAGTTCCCGCAAAAATTACCGGTTACCGTCATATCCACGCGACGCAAGTCCATCGTCGTGGGCGAACAGACAAAGCCACTCAGCATATTCCAATGGCCGTCAAAACTACAGCCATTGGGAAACTCGGACCCCGACCGGGCACCGCACCACTTGTTGCCGGTATTCCCGTTCCAGTACCCGTTAAGCTGATTCCCATTGACCACCCAATGAACCGGACCGGTTTGACTGAGATTGTTGGTCCAGGTCCCATCCAGCACGTTTCCGGAGACATTGCCAGCAACCGACCCAGTTACACCACGCAACTGATCGCTAAAAGTCCCGTTGACCGATGAGCCGTTTTGCGCCAGATTCATTGTTCCTAGGTTGACGAACCAATTACCGGCAAAACTGGCAGCGGGATTCACCGTCACAGTGATATTCGCCTGGACAGTCCCCCCTGGTCCGGTGGCCGTCAGGATGTAGGTAGTCGTCACATTGGGAGATAGGGAAAGACTACCTGGGGTCGCCACTCCTCCGATGCCTTGATCGATAGAGGCCGAAGCTGCGCCGGTCACGGTGCCCCAGCTTAACATCGTCGATTGGCCTGCCGTAATGGTGCAGGGATTACAGGCAAAATAGGCAATGGTCGGCGCACCGGGTAATGGCACGGCGGTTGGGACATAGGGATTGGGGGTCGCCGTCGGATAGGCCACCTGAATAACAACGGTCAGAGTGGGCCCAAACTGATTCCCCAACGAATCCCGCAGACGCCAGACGCTTTGATAGTACCCTGGCGCAGTAGGCGCTGTCATCGGAACTGCAACATCGATTGTGCTCCCGAGCGCCGTAGGAATAATCGGAAAAACCGCCTGGCTTGCCAATTGGGCATAGCCGCCGGTCCACATAACGGCATACGAGGCGTCCCAGGGACAATTCCCGTTGTTTTGCACCCGCCAGGCTTTTGTAAAGGCTGTGCCCGGCGCGACAACGGTATAATCAGGGATAGTTGCATCCGCCACAAAGGCGGCATTGGGGACGCACGTCGATGGACCTGGCCCATTGGTGGGCGGCGCAACCGTCGGTGGAACAGTTGGCAGAGGAGTAAGGGTTGGCGCCAGGGTCGGAATCACATCGGTCGCAATCGCTACGAATGTGTTAATCGGAATGGGCGTCGAGATCACAACCGTCGCCGTTGGCGCCGCCGCCTGGTCCTCGTAGACCGTGACAACAATTCCCGCTTCCCCGAACATCCCCTGCGAGTTATAGGAGCGAACGGTGACCGTGTGAGTTCCCTCCCCGCTCGCCTTCCAGCCTTGGATTACTTGAAATTGGGCCTGCCCCTGTGCAACCGGGCTCGGGTCCGTGCGCACAATGATGCTATCAACCAATAGCTCTACCCGCACAACGCCCTGTGCATCGGTCGAGGTCGAAGTAATCGGGATTTCCTGACCAACTCGAAACTGGGCGCCACTGGCCGGGGCTGTAATCACGACGATGGGCTTGTCATTACCCAGCCCCACGGACTCACATGCAGAGAGCAAAAACACGAGCCCAAGTATCGTGAACAAGCACTGGCGCATTCGCGGGATCATACGAGCGTCCTTGGAAAACTGTCGCCAGTATAGCATACTCTATTCTGGAATTCAAGGGCCGCGATGAAAAATTTTAAGATTTCGTTTCAGCAAAACCAAACAGGCCTCACAGAATTTTCCGGGAGCGTTTTAGCATAATCTTGTGTAATCTAGGCACACCATGCCCACAGAGCCCAATACAAGCTTATTTTACACACTTTTTCCAGCACAAACCGCGCACAAAGAACCGGATTTCCCACATTGCCGAAACAAATGCGAGAAATCCGGTTATCTCCCCGGGCAACCACGCTTGGGGCTAAAGGCCGCGGCTTGTGCCGATATAGCGCGCGTTCACTCACGATTCATTATCATCATGCTTTTTAACGCGCGGTAAGATGATGGTAACCGTCGTCCCCTGCCCTCTGACACTGTCCAAAGTGATACTCCCACCATGATTGCGGATAATACGATCGGCTGTATACAGCCCCATCCCGACGCCGCGCACGGTCCCTTTTTCAACTTTGGTGGTGTAGCCCGGCTCAAAAACATGCTTGAGATTTTCAGGATCGATTCCAACGCCGGTATCGTGCACGACCAGGGTCATATCATCCGGATCGGCCTTGAGGTCTACCTCAATAGTGCCCCCGCGTGGCATCGCCTCCACGGCATTCATCAGGATATTGGAAGTTACCTGGCTCAGCAAGGTCCGGCTGCCATTCACCCACAGGTTGTCAGACGGAAGTTGTACATTGATGGCTACATCCTGCGCCGCCTCATGCATCTCGACCAGCGCAACCGCCTCGCGGATGACCGGGCGCATATCGATCACCTCACGGCGGATCGCCTCGACATTCGCAACCCGCACAAATTCCTTGACAATGCGGTGAATTCGCTGAGCCGCGCCGTTAATCGCCGTCAACTCAGTGTTGATATTCTCAGGGGAAGTAAAAGGCGCCTGGAGCATTAACTGGGTATGCCCTAGAATCGCAGTCAAGGGGTTGTTAATTTCGTGCGCCAGACCGGCGGCCAGCTCGCCAATCGCCGCGCGCCGCTCGCTTTCGACCAGGCGCGTTTGAGTCTGCTTGAGCTTTTCGAGTTGATCGCGCGTTTGCTCATACAACCGCGCGTTTTGAATCGCGACAGTCAACTGATCAGCCAGGCTCTCGACCATCCGCACCTCTTCCTGGGTGATCGAGTTGACCTCTTCGCGCTCGACATTCAGCACTCCAATGACGCTCTGCCCTGCCTTCAAAGGGACCGCCAGCTCCGCGTTGGGTTTCCAATCGGATATGACTACAAAATCATGGTTTTGCGAAGTGTCATTTGCCAATTGGGTCTCACCGGTCTCCGCGGCTTTGCCCATCATCCCTACGCCAACCTTTTGGCGATACATGCGCGGAAATACGGTGCTGACATCCCGGGATGTGGCCGCGGCATAAAGATCCCCAGTTTCCTGGTCCACAAGCATGACGACCGTGCCTTTGTAGCCAAAATCCTGATGGAGCGAATCCACAATCGTTTGCAAGAGCAAGTCCAAATTCAAGGCGCTGGCAATCTTGCGGCTCGTCTGATAGAGCAGTCCCTGTTGCGCCGCGATCCGGCGTTCCTGTTCGTGTAAGCGCGCGCTATCGACGGCAACGGCCACCTGCTGGCCCAGCGACATCAAAAAGCGCTGCTCATCCAGAGTGAATGGCTCAACCGGCACGCGTTCGAGCGCCAGGCATCCAATGACCCGCCCTTTGCTCAGGAGTGGAATTCCAAAGTAAGAGGAGGTCATCGTCGGTTTGCCGATATGCACCGGCTTGACCGGTAACTGGTCCCAATCTCGCGCAATATCGTCAATCACCAACGGCCGCCGGGTCTGAATCATCCAGGCCGTAAATCCGAGGTCTTCAATATGCCGGCCAAAAGGTTCGAGCAACTGTCCCTGCTCGGAGATAATCGGAATGGTAATGTGCTCGCTATTCTCCTCGACAAAACCGATATAGAAAGAATAGGGGTGAAAATGTCGCGTGATCTGCTCGTATATAATATGCAACTGCTCTTTGAGATCCAGCGTCGAACTGACGGTCAGGCCGATTTCGTAAAGGCTGCTCACTTCAGCCGCGCGCTGCTGGGTCTCGTCATACAGGCGAGCATTGGATATCGCCAGAGCGGCCTGGGTTGCCAGAATCGATACGCGCGCCATTTCAGAATCGTCAAAGCGTGTTGGGTTATTTGCATCGACCAGAATGAGCACGCCGATGACATCCCGTTCCTTGATCAGGGGAACGGCCATCAGAGCACGGGCATTTAAAAGGGAACGCCACTCCGCCGTCAATTGAGGCGATTCGTGCGCATTTTGGATAATCGCCCCGCGCGCCCCGCGCGCAGTACGTACAAGCAAATTGGTGACGTCCGTGCTCTCGACACGCAGTGACCGCGCCTCCGGCTTGACAACGCCGGCAATGGCCTGGCAGGTCAAATGACGTTCCAGCTTGGTTTCGCCAACTGGACCGGTCTGAGTTGCCGGGACGCTTTCGCGTAAGAATATTGCCGAACCGTCAACCCGGAAAATGCTCATTGCCTCGCGGCAGACGAGATCGGCCAGTTGCGCCATATCCAGCGTCGAGGAGAGCGCAAGCCCGACACGACCGAGGCTGTTGGCAAGCTCCTCACGGCCTAGCGCCTCCTGATAAATCTCGGCATTCGTCGCAGCGACGCCCAACTGATCCGCCAAGGCGCCCAGCAGCACAAGATCATCTGTCTTGAGCGCTCCCGGCCGCGCCTCCTGAACGTCGATTACGCCCAACACGCGTCCTTCCCGCTGAATCGGCACAGCCACCTCAGTCACGACATCGGGAATCAACGGGCGATAATCGGGATCTGTAGCGGCATTGGTCACCAACGCCGGCCGGCCGGTTCGGGCAACGCGCCCACTAATCCCTTCAGTCAACGGAACCGACTGGATATTCGTCTCAAACCCAATCTTGGCTTTGAGCTTGAGCGATTCTCCCTCGACAAAAAAGATGCTGATATAGCGATACCCGAGCAGGTCGGTTAGCGCGTGCGCCGCGCGGTCGATGACATCGTCAAGATCCAGCGATGCGCTGACAGCCCGGCCGATTTCGTTAATCAGCATCATTTCGCGTGAGCGCCGTTCCGATTCGGCAAACAATCGCGCATTGTCAATCGCCAGCGCCGCCTGCTGCGCCGCCGCACTCAAAAAGCGCTCATCCTCGGGCGTGAAGGCATTCGGCTTGAAGCTCGTGACCGCGATCAACCCGGCCGTGTTATCCTTTAGCACTAACGGCACGCCGAGCCAACTGCGCGCCGGGCGGGTCAAATGCTGCGAGAGTTGGGCCGGCATATTCGTACCGGACGCCACATCGGGGACATGGAGCGCCTTTTGATTTTGAATGACCCAGGCAGGCAGGCTCCCGGCCTCCAGCGGGAGCGTCGAGCGCCGCACAAACCAGCCATCTTCAACCAGGTATTCGACCTGAAGCTCTCGCTGCGGCTCATCATACAGGCCAACCAGAAACGAGTCCGGGTGCAACAGTTGAGCAACTTTTTCATAAAAGAGTCGCAACTGTTCGCGCAGATTCAAAGTCGAAGTCGTCGCCAGACCGATTGCGCGCAGCGAAGCCAGCTCGTCCGCGCGGCGTTTCGTCTCGCCATAGAGAGCCAGGTTGTTGAAGCCAACGGCGATCTGGTGTCCGATTGCCGCAATGAGATTCGCTTCGCCCGACCGGACCTCGTGCTTGTCTTTCCACATCAATTGCAAGACGCCGATCGAACGATCCTGAGCGCGTAGCGGCAGAACATAGAGCGAATGCAATTGATCGGCTTCGACAAAACGGTGAACATTACGCACATCTTCGAGGATTTCGACAGCCGCTACCGCATGCCCGGTTCGCACCGCCTCGCCGGCAAAGCCGTTCTGAAGGCTCAGCCCTTCACCCTTGATCTCACGCAAAGCCACCGGGGAGAGGCCCCGCTGAGCGACAAGACGTAACTGCCGACGCCCTTCGTCCACCTCGGCCAAAAAGCCGGCGTCTACCTGCATAGCATCGACCACGACACTCAGCGCATCATTCATCAAAGTCTGGGCATCGCCGAGTTGCGCTGAGGTTGAGGCCACCGCATAGAGCGTCGAAAGCTCCTGGATACGGGCCTGAACCTGCGTATATAGCCGCGCATTTTCGACGGCAACCGCCGCCTGGTCCCCCAGGGCGATAAGCGCGCTCACCTCTTCATCGCTAAACTGATGCGGCTCTAGAAAAGCCACATTAAGCACGCCCAGAACCCGGTCGGCCTTTTTGAGAGGAAATCCGGCAATCGCCTTGACCCCCCACGAGCGTGACTGAAGCGATGAATAAAAGGGGTGGTTCTCGGCATCATTAATAATGACCGGCTGTTTGCCTTTGACCACCATAGCCGACAATCCCCCCTCCGTCCGAGGGAGCGAGACCACTAACCCGCGATGTCCATCAGCCCAAACCCCCACTCCAGTCGTAAAGGAATTTGCCTCTTGATCATAGGCAAAGAGGTGCGCATCGGTTGCCTTGACCAGACGCAAGGCCCCCTCGCCAATTGCTTCAAGAACCGGCTGTAATTCCAGAGTAGAGGCAAGCCGCTGGCTAATCTCGCGAAGCGTATTAACCTCTTCCACGCGCCGGGCAAGCGCCGTAGCCGATTGGGCCAGAGCCAGTTCACGCTGTCGCGTCTGATGCGCAATCCAGATTGCGACTGCGGCGGCAAGGAGCATAAAGGCCAGCAAGCCTGAAAGCACTGCGCCGACAAACAGGGAATTGACATGTAGCGCGGCATCTCCCACGACGCCGATGCTCTGAGGCTGAACATAGCCAAAGTATTCGGCAACGATCAGCCCCACGGCCAGCAAGGCGGACCAGATTCCGTTCACCACGAGCATCGGAACTGAAGAGCGGAGCCCATTGACGAACAGGTAGAGCATATAGCCCGCCAACAATGGGCTGACCACACCACCGGTCAGGTGGACACCGACGGTGAGCAGAACCAGTTCCACCAATACCTGCAATTCCGATATAATCCCAATAAGCCGATCTCGATGCTTGGGGTTCCATTCGGGATGACGGGTGGCGCGGCGAACGATGAGCGAAACGCCGGCCAGTTCGAGCAATGTGATACCTATGATCCCGACTACCGGAACATAGTCAAACCGCCAAAACTGACCCAGGAGAATCAAAATAATGATGACGATGGCAATACCCAGCCACCGCAATCGAAGTGTGAGTTGGAGTCGCTCCACAGGAGCCGGTACGGATGCGGCCATAAATTTTCACACGCAAAGGGGGTTGTTTGCAAACCAACCCTAGTTTAATCCATTCGCGGAATGAATGCAACAGTACATTTGTCCAAATTTCGAGTTTCCGGTCACTTGACATTTTGTTTTTTTGACCTAAACTGCTATGGATGTCAGTTCTCGGTGATCGACTTGTAGCTGCCCGTGAAAAGAAAGGGCTGACCATCAGCCAGGCAGCGATCGAGACGCATATTCGCGGAGGCATTATCGAGGCCCTGGAAGCGAGCGAGTATCAACGGCTCCCCCCACCGCCCTTTACACGTGGGCTTTTACGGAACTATGTCTATTTCCTCGGGCTCGACCCCGAGCTGTCGCTCGAGGATTATGACGTGGAAATCGGCGCGCGGCCACAGCCGGCGACAATCGCCCCGGCACAAACGGCCTTGTTGCCGGGAACCGATACAGAAACGCCCTATGCGATTCCATCCCAGCCGCCTCCATACACTCTGCCTTCTCGCCCTATCCCTCTTCCACCACGCCCGGTAGAGGATACGGCGCGCGGGTTCGGTCCTGCATTGGGAACCCGCGCAACGCCATCATCGCTCCTGACGACAACACCCGAACCCGTTTTTCAGGTGGCGGCAGAAGCCCTCATCGCCCCGGTAACACCCCCGCCCGACCCTCCTACATTCATTCAACGCATCAGCAAAACCAAGCTCCCTGAAGTAATTGCGGCGGTGGCTGTAGCCGTTACCCTCATGGCGCTTGGACTGTTTGGGTATGGGCGATTGTTCCCAGGGGCCGTCCCTGAGCGCCCTGCGACAGTTGTTTCGGCAACTATGGCAATACCTTCGCCTTCGCCTTTCCAGACAGTGATTAAAGCCCCTACGGCGATTCCAGTTCTTGAAGCGACAGTCCCGATAATCAATGCACCGACTCCGGCCGCCCGTCCAACGAACACGCCGCTGCCATCCTCTTCCGCGCCAGCACGCGCCGGTCCGCAGATGACGCTCCAAATTACTGCCAATGACACGATGTGGGTATGGGTCATTTCCGACAATGTGGAGGTCTTTAAGGGTGAGCTCAAGGGAGCGACCAAGACCTGGATCGCCTACGAGCGCCTCTATTTGCAAATCAAAAACCTGCCCAATGGGACCGTTTTATTTGATGACAAACCGATAAAGGCGAGCGTCTTTGGAGAGCGTCAGTTAATTGAACGGGCCTGGGAAATGAGCGCCAAAGGCGTCCCGCTCTCGGTGGACCCCAAGACCCTCCTAGCGACGCCCGCGTCAGCCGATACCCTTACGCCGAGTCCATCGGCCACCAGCACCCCCCTTCCGACCAGCACCAGGACACCGACGGTCGAGCCCACAGAAACGCCGGCCGGATAGGCGCAAGTATCACGCGGGGTGGGAATAACGTGTTCCCACCCTTTTCTTGTTTTCTCATTTGGCGCAACAGCCCTCTCTTGGGTATAATAGACGGACCATGTCCAAACGAAGCTTTTATATTCAAACTCTTGGATGCGCCAAGAATGTCGCTGATACCGACGGGATAAACGCCGTACTAGAACGCGCCGGAATGCAGTCGGCCGCGCACCCCGCCGACGCAGATGTACTTATTGTCAATACATGTGGCTTTTTACAAAGTGCGCGCACCGAATCCCTCGACACGCTCCGCGAATTAGGCGCGGGCAAACAGAACGGCCAATTGCTGATTGCTGCCGGATGTCTCATCTCGCGCTATGGCGAGGTGGTACAACGCGAGGTGCCGGCCGTCGATGGGGTCATCGATGCGGGCAAGTGGCTCGCCATGCCCCGATTCATCGAATGGCTTGAACAATCCACCCATACAAACGGCGATTGGTTTGACGAATCCTACCTCAACTTGCCGCCCGACCAGATTGGCGCCCGCTCAGTAACCGATCATCTGCCCCGCCTTGCGTCCGGTCCAAGCGCATTTCTCAAGATCGCAGATGGCTGCGACCGCCCCTGTACCTTTTGCATCATCCCTGCCATCAAAGGGATGCACCGCAGCAAGCCCATGGACGCGGTCATTGCCGAAGCCCGTGAACTGGTCTCCCGCGGGGCTCTAGAAATCGTCCTCGTCGCTCAGGATACAACCGCGTATGGCTGGGATTGGGGCAAGCGCGATCAACTCGCCCCGCTCATTGAGCGCCTTTGCACAGAAGTAGAGGGGCTCCGCTGGCTGCGGCTCATGTATGCCTATCCCGGCCACGTGACACCCCGCCTTATCGAGGTGATGGCCCGCTATCCCCAGATACTCCATTACCTGGACATCCCACTCCAACACGCGCACCCCCAAACGCTGCACCGGATGAAACGCCCCAATTCCATCGTCACCCACAAACTGCTGGACGACCTGCATACAGCCATGCCCGATATTGCAATTCGCACGACCTTTATTGTAGGCTTTCCAGGAGAGACCGACGAGGAATTTGAAGGTCTACTTGCCTTTATCGAGGAACAGCAATTCGACCGCGTGGGCATTTTTGAATTCTCGCGCGAGGAGGGGACCCCGGCCGGCGCCATGTCCGACCAGATCGAGCAGAAGGTCAAGGCGCAACGCCGCGCGGCGGCGATGGAACTACAACAGGGAATCTCGCTCGCCAAGAACAAGACGCTGGTTGGGCGGACGCTTGACGTCCTGGTCGAGGGAGTGGGCGAGATGGAGATTGAGACTCGTCGCCCTCGCCGTCAACCAGCTGAAGCAGTGAGCATCGGCCGCACCTATCGCGACGCCCCGGAAGTCGATGGGATGGTCATTATCCGTTCGCAGCTCCACCTGGGCCAGCTTGCGCAAATCAAAATCACCCAGGGCAGCGAATATGACTTGATCGGAGTGCCCGCCTGATTTTTCAACGGGTCCATCTCCAAGTTTCCAGGACCGTGTCATAAGCTCGCCGCGCATCAGGCAGGTACGGAGCGAGCATCCGGTTGGACGGATCAAAGGGTTGCAATATAATCAGGAATACCTGTCCCTGATTCTGTACGAATGTTTCGATCGCACCCGCTTGTGAAGGGAGCCCGGTAATCTGCTCGGCTGGATGGTTCCCCAGCGTGAGCGGGGTACGTTTGATGCCGGTTTGTAGATCCTTGGGCACCTGCGCCAATTGTGCGTCGACCACAGTCGTGAGCGGGCCGGCCTGCACCGACAATACATCGACAGTGATTGCAAAAATAATTGGCTCAGGTCCCTGCCCCACCGCCGGCCCACGCAAAGTGACCCCCGGGAGAGCATCCGGGTCACGCGGTAACAGAGTCCAATCCGATAGATAGTCAAAAGCTAGACCCAGTTTGTCGTCCAAAAAGGTCTGGCGCGCGCCCGAGACAGCAGGGGTCCCGGGTACAGAGATTGAGGGCGGTGGGGGCGCTTGATCTGTCGCCGTGGCGACCGGGGACTCGTCCGGCACAAGTGTTGGCAAATCAGCGCCGGCCGGTGAAATAGCATTCCCGGCTGGCCGGCTCACGTTATTTGCACACCCGGCCAGCACAATCATCGCACAAACAAGCAGCAGTTTTCTCATGTCAGTCTCGATTTTATCATATTTTACTCTGGCCATGTGGTTTTCCTGGAATCTTTTCGGGTCTTGCGGCCGCCCGATCCGTACTCAGGTCTTATTGCCGCACAAGCCAGCCTATGTTAAAATGGCCCCTGTTTGATTCACGCCTATGGAATACATCATTTGGGGACTCGTAATTATTGCTATTCTGGCGGTTGCCCTGTTCTTTTTCTGGCAACGTCAGCTCAACGTTCCACGCATTACCTACGTCGTCTTTCCACCGTACGACGTGCCCGATGTGATTCTCGTCGGCGGGCTCCTCGTCGAGAATCGCGGTCGTGCGACCGCTACGAATGTCAAAATTGACATTCAGTACGAGCAGGCGGATTCTGGCCGGATCCACCACATGCACGTCACATCGGATGATCCCTATATCTTGCGCGGCGGCGGCGAACAGTTTAACTTTGCCAATATCCGCTTGCGCGAATTGCGCCCCCGCAAGCGCCTCTTTGTCTTTTGGGCGGCCGGGGAACAATTTCAACCACGCATCAGCGTCACCAGCTTTCAACCGGCTGAAAAGCAGCGCCTCCCCGACCCACGCGAGGTCTGGGAGAGTTTGCGTAATCGCACCGACAAGATCGAATAAAGGGTCTGCCCATTTAACTTTCTCAATGTACCCCAACATCCCCGGAATTACATCCGGGGATGTTTCATCCACTCCGCGATTGTCGTCCAGTTGTGATTTTGTTATAATCTTGAAATGCAAAGAACCATTCTATTTGTCTCTGCTTTCTTCATTCTTGCCCTTTGCGCAATCATTTTGATAGGCGGGTATGCCTATTTGAGCACTCGCAGCGTTGGACTTGCCCCACGGTCCACACTCACCTCCGACACATCGCCCACATTTCCATCCAAAGCAAGCAGATCCCCTACCGAACAGGCAACGGTGGTTATTCCAACCGTGGCCGCAACCTCGACGCCGGGAATCACCAATCCGACGCTAAGCCAACTGGCGCAGCTCGAAATTCCAAGTAACAACCCCGTGCAACTAGCTGAACGCCTCAAGAAAAAATTGGGCGTCGTGGCCACCCCCGCGGCCCCGATCATTTATAAAGTCGGCGATCAGACCAACTTTATGGTCTCGCGAGATATTACGGGCACCTACGAGCTCATCTCAGCGACACTCCGGTACGTCACCCCACACGCCGACCTCTGGGTCGAGAACGGGGAGAATGTCTCCGATAATTCACTCAAACTCGCCGGAGATAACTTTGAGAATCACATCTACCCCACCGATCGCAAGTATTTGGGAAGCGAAGCCAGCCCCGGCGTGGATAACGACCCGCATGTCTATATCCTGAACACCCATTTTGACCCCGGCGTTGCCGGTTATTACTCATCCGCCGACGAATACCCGCCGTTCATGAATCGCTATTCCAACCAGCACGAAATGTTCTACATGAACATGCTGGACCTCAAACCGGACAGCACCAGCTATGCCTCCACCCTTTCGCACGAATTTGCGCATATGATTCACTGGAATGAGAACAAGCGAGAGGGGTCCTGGATTACAGAAGGATTTGGCATGCTGGCCGAACAGTTAAATGGTTATGGACAGGATGCCGCCGGAGTCATCCCGCATTTTACTCAGGAACCGGACCTTCAACTCGACGCGTGGGGCAGTCTCCCCGGGCAAAGCTTTCCGCATTATGCGGCCAGCTATCTCTTTCTCTCGTATAGTTTCAACCGCTTTGGAGATGTCTTCCTCCATGATCTGATCGACTCGGGCACGCATGATATCCCTACGGTGCAAAAGGCGCTGGACAAGGATGCGCCCGGATTAAAGTTTGACGACGTCTTTGCCGATTGGGCTGTGGCAAACTATGCAGACGACCGCGCGCTCGGCCCTCGCTATAGTTATCTGGATACGCCCATCAACCTGCGCCCACAGCACCAGTTCAGCAAGTATCCGGTTACCGCAGAGGGAACTGTTCATCAGTATGGAACCCAGTATGTCGAGCTCAAGCCCCAGTCGGGCGATTTGACCTTTACCTTTGATGGCGCCACCCAGGTCAAGGTCATCCCCACGACCGCGCACAGCGGCGCATCCGTATGGTGGGGTAACCGGGTTGATCAATCGGACACAACGCTGACCCGAGAGTTTGATCTGACCGGAGTCAAGAAAGCGACGCTCAATTTCTGGACCTGGTACGACATTGAATCGGATTTCGACTATGGCTATGTCGAGGTCTCGGCAGATGGTGGAAAAACATGGAATCCGCTACCCGGCCGGGCCACCACGACAAGCGACCCCAATGGCGAAAACTATGGCAATGGGCTAACCTGCAAATCGGGGAGCGGGTGCGATGAGAACGCGCCGGCCGCTCAGTGGATTCAAGAGCAGATGGACCTGAGCCCCTACGCAGGAAACAAGATTCAGGTTCGATTCGAGTATGTTACGGATACGATCTACTCCGGTCCCGGTTTTGTGATTGACGACCTATCGATCCCAGAGATCAACTTTAGCGACGACGTCGAGCACGGGGACAACGGCTGGCAGGCGCAGGGGTTTGCCCGAATTGACAATATACTGGCGCAGCGGTTTATCGTCCAGGCGATCGAATATGGACCGAACAACCAACCGGTCAAAATTGTTCCGCTCGCGCTCGACGCGTCCAATCACGGCGCCCTAACCCTTACGGGATTCGGCCGGGACATATCCCGCGTGGTCATTGCCATCTCAGGCGCCACGCCGATTACCTGGGAGCAAGCTGCCTACAAATTCACGGTTCAATAAGGGGAGTGGAATGGTCGATGCTGCAACGATTTCACAATGTCATTTTTGATCTTGACGGCTTGATGTGCGATACCGAACCGCTCTATCAACGCGCGACCAATATCGTGATTCAAGCCGCCGGCGCAGATCATGAGTTTCAAGCGGAAGAGTACGGCCGGCTCATGACCGGACGCTCGGTTCTCCTCAATTCAGAAGCCATGCGCGAGCGATTCGCGCTGGAAGCAAGCGCCCAGGACTTGGCGGATGCAATCCTGGCCGTATTCAATGTGCTTATCTCGGACGCCAACAACATCGAGCCCATGCCTGGACTGGAAAAATTATTGGAATTTCTGACCGGCCAGCACATCAAACTGGCGGTAGCGTCCGGTTCACAACCGGAACACGTGGATAAAATGCTACGCGCGCTCAACCTCATCCACACCTTTCCGGTTATCGCAGGCAGCGACGCCAGCGTCAAGCGCAAGCCGGCGCCGGATATTTACCTGCACGCCTTGCAACGGCTGGGCGCCAGCGCCGGCGAATCGCTCGCGATCGAGGATAGCCTGAGCGGGGTACGCGCCGCCCGCGCGGCAGGGATATTTGTCATTGCAGTCAAGAATGACTTTACACGGACGCACGACCTATCAGAAGCAGACCTGGTGTTACAAAGCCTGTTCGAGGTCAAAGATTATTTGAGTCGTGAAGGATAATCGATAAACTCTCTGGATTGTACTTATGCCAATCATACTCGATGATTCTCAGGCGCAGCTCTTGCGTGATGAGAAAAGTTACCTGACAGAGCTTTACTCTACATTGAGTGAGCTCAAGAGCCCGCCGAGCGACCTGGACAACCTCAAGGAGGTCCTCGTCCGGCTCGACGAGCTCTTTCTCATCGTTGTCGTCGGCGAGTTCAATGCCGGCAAGTCGGCGCTTGTCAACGCGCTGCTGGGCTCACATATCCTGGCCGAAGGCGTTACTCCAACCACGATGCACGTGACCCTTGTCAAATATGGCGATGCGGTCCAAGAGACCCTCGGGGCGGATGACCTGGCGCAGCTCACCTTTCCACTCGACTTTTTGCGCGAGCTCAATATCGTCGATACCCCCGGCACGAACGCTGTTATTCGCCGGCATGAGGAACTGACCCGAGAATTCATCCCCCGCAGCGATCTCGTCCTCTTTGTCACATCTGCCGACCGCCCCTTTACCGAGAGCGAGCGCCAGTTCATGGAGCACATTCGCGAATGGGGCAAAAAGCTCGTTATCGTCATCAACAAGCGAGATATTCTCGAGAATCAAGAGGCGCGCAATCAGGTTCTCGCCTTTGTCAAGGAGAATGCCCGGCAGCTCCTCGGCCTGGTCCCCGAGATTTTTTTCGTCTCGGCCAAGCGCGATGTGTCGGACGGCAAGCTGACGGATGGGATGGCCGAACTCTACCGATATGTGCTCTCCTGGCTGGACGAGAGCGCCCGCCTGGGGGTCAAGTTTTCCAGCCCGCTTGGCGTTGCCGACCAGGTCTTGAGACGCGCAGAGGAAAGCTGGCAGGCTGACGAGGAAAAACTGGCCGAAGACCTCACGATGGGCGAGACAGTTGAGCGCGAGATTCAGGTCTATGAGCGCGAGGTCAAAGATGAGTTAGAGCCGCGCCTGGCCGAAGTGGATAACCTGCTCTTGCGCTTGCAGGCGCGTGGGATGGACTTTTTTGATCAGAACATCCGGCTCATCAAGATTGCCAACCTGGCACGCGGAGACCGTTTTCGCGCGATGTTTGAAAAGGAGGTGCTTGCCGGTGTTCCTGAAGAGATCGAGAACCGGACCCGCGCCGTCGTCGAGTGGCTTGTCGAAAAAGATATGCGGCACTGGCAACAAGTCCTCTCTTACCTGCAACGCCGGCGCACAGGTAACGGCGAGCTCGTAGGCGACCTGACGACATCAGTGGATATGCGGCGCCAGGCGCTCTTGAACTCGGCAACCGAGGCCGCTCAGGGTGTCATCTCTAGCTATGACGCCGAAGCGGAGTCTCGCCAGATCGGGGCAAGCGTCGAATCCGCAGTGGCGCAGACCGCGCTCGTCGAGGTCGGCGCAGTGGGGTTGGGGACAATCATTACGACCGCCATTTCGGTAGCCGCAGTGGATGTTACCGGGGTCATTATTGCAGGGGTCATTGCCATCGTCGGCTTTTTCATCATCCCCTACAAACGCCAGCAGGCCAAAGAGCGCTTTCGTGACAAGATTGAAGATCTACGGACCCGGCTGATGCGCGTCCTTCGCACCCAGTTCGGGGCGGAATCCGAACGAGCCCTGACCCGGCTCAAGGAAGGCGTCGCACCTTATGTGCGCTTTGTCCGGGGGGAACGCGAACGGCTTGAGCATACCGAGAGTCAGCTCTCGGCCGCGCGCAAGAGCCTGGAATCGATCGTCGGGCGTGTCAAGCAGGAGTTTTCGTAAGACTGATGCCTGCGCAGTACTTGTTCATTATTTTTGCAGCGACATGTCTCTTGTACGCTTTCTTGAACGGCTATAACGATGCCAGTAGTCTGATGGGAGCGGCCATCCTTTCGCGCTCCATCGAATTCCGCACAGCGCGCCTGATCGCCAGCGTCGCCGAATTTGCGGGGCCTTTCTTATTTGGTCTCGCCGTAGCGCATAGTATTGGGCATGACCTGCTGGATACGAGCGTGGTCAGTCCAACAGTCGTTTTTTCGACGGTCATCGCCGCCGTCGCATGGATCATCCTGATGTCCTATCTGGGTCTTCCGTCCAGTTCCTCGCACGCCCTCGTCGGCGGCCTGGTCGGGGCAACGGTGATCTCCAGTGGATGGAATGCGCTACACACGCAGGGACTCGTTAAAATTCTCCTGTCGCTCTTTCTGGCGCCGTTCGTCGGACTGATCGCAGGGTATCTACTGCTCAAGCTCGTCCTGTTCTTATCGAGCGAGGCGCACCCGCGCGTCAACAACCTCTTTAAGCGGTTGCAACTGCTGACCATCGTCGGTCTTTCGCTATCGCACGGCTCGAATGACGGCCAGAAAAGTATTGGGCTGATTGCACTGGGGTTGACGACCTTCGGGCTGGCCAAGGATTTTAGCGCGCCGCCCTGGGCAATCATCGCCACGGCCTGCGCTATCAGCCTCGGCGTGTTTTTTGGACGCCGGCGCACGATCCGGACTGTTGGAGGTGGCATCTACCGCTTACAACCCGTCGACGCCTTTGCGGCGGAATTTGCCTCCGCCTTTGTCGTCCTGACCGCGGCGATCCTCGGTGGGCCGGCCAGCACCGCCCAGGTGATGACGAGCAGCATTATGGGGGTAGGGGCGGCGGAACGCGTACGTGGGGTCCGGTGGGAAGCAGGCCAGCGCATCGCCTGGGCCTGGTTCATGACCATTCCGGCGGTTGCGGTTCTGGCGGCGCTCGTCGACCGGTTTGTGTTTCACATCTAACGGTACAGGTACTGCGGCAGCCACACGCACACCACCGTCGCGAGTACCGCGAGGACCCCGAGCAGCACAAGGAACGAAACCCCCAATTTCCACGACAGCCCCTTGTTCGCCACGCTGCCGGGTTGCCCTTGGGCCGGTCCCTGGCTCGACTCTTCCCGCAGCGACCACAATAGGAGCAACACAACAGCCGTCGAGACCGCCGCGTCCGATATGTTAAAGACCGGCCACCGGGAAACCTGCACAAAATCCACGACATATCCCAGGCGCAACCGGTCCACCAGGTTGCCGATTGCCCCGCCGATAATTAAACCGGTCCCAATGCTGATGAGCCAACCTGGCCTCCGTTGCTGCCAGTAAAAAAAGATCACGATGGCCAGAATCAGCAGCGGCGCAAACGAAAAGATACCGTTGGTCTGAGGGAAATATCCACATGCGGTCCCCGTGTTCATCACCGGCACAATCGTCACCCAGTCAGGATGATCCGGAAAAGGCGACCACCATTTGCCCATCGGGAGCGATTGCGCGACAAAGTATTTGGTCACCTGGTCCGAGACGAGGATCACAATTGCAATGAGCGCCACAAACCAGATCTTGCGCTGGGAAGTGATAACTGCGACAGCCTCAGCCGCAGGCGGCGCAGCCATCTCGGACGAGCGCGTCTCTAACTCTTTTTTTTGTTCTGTTTCCAAATTCACCTGACCTGAAAATGTTCTGGCAGCAGTTCCTGAAGGTTTATGAAAACCTTCAGGAACTGGCTCACCCATCTCTACTAAACCCGCTGAATTCCGACCTTGACCTGCTGCCCGTCAAGCTTGGCCTCCGCCGTAAAGAACCCATCGCCGGGCGTCTGCTCAACCAGCTCGTCTGAAAGGGTCTCGCGCTGGACATAGGAGCCGAAAGACTGGACCATGGCGCGCAACTTGTCGCTGTCAGTCTCATAACACGTGCGGATATGGTCCTCGATATTGAGCCCTGCATCCTTGCGCATCGACTGCACCTGCCGGACAAACTCGCGCGCCAGGCCCTCGCGCTCCAGTTCAGGCGTCAGGCGCGTGTCCACCGCCACCAGATAACCGCTCTCTTCGGAGGCAGCCCAGCCCGGCTTGTCAGATACCTGCACGTTGAGCTCTTCAGGCAAAATGTCGAGCTTTTCGCCTTCCACCTCAACCTGCACCGACTGATTGCTCCGCGCCTTGCGCGCCACCATCGCCGGATTGAGCGCGCTGACCGCATTCCGCACCGCGCCGACGCGCTTCCCGTACTTGGGACCCAACTTGGCGGGGTTTGCGCTGACCTTGTAATCCACCAATTCGCGTTCGTCGTCGGTGAATTCCAGCGCCTTGACATTGAGTTCGTCCAGAAGGTGCTCGGCTAGCTTTTCGACCGCCGCGCGTTCTTCGGGCGCCATCGTCTTGACGACGACGCGCGCAAGCGGCTGGCGGAGCTTGACATTGGCCTTGCTGCGCGCGGACCGGCCGAGCGAGGCGATTTGCAAGGCCAACCCCATGGATTCCAGCATGGGCTCGTCCATCAGTTCCGGCCGCGCCTGTGGCCACTCGCAGTGATGCACCGATTCGGGCGCCGCACTATCAACGCTCCGCACCAGGTTTTGATACATCTCTTCGGTAGCGAACGGCATAAAGGGCGCGAGCAGCTTGCACAGCGTGACGAGCACATAATACAACGTCGAGTACGCCGATTCCTTGTCCGCGTCCCCCTCTGACTTCCAGAACCGCCGGCGCGAGCGGCGCAGGTACCAGTTGCTCAGATCGTCGATGAACGGTTCGACAACGCGGGCGGCGCGCGGCGAATCGTAATCGTCCAACGCCGCCGTCATCTCCTGCGCCATCTGCTGCAACCGCGCGACGATCCAGACATCCAGCGCGTTCGTCCGCGCACCCGGTTCAGTCGCCGACCGGGGCTTCCAGTTGTCGAGGTTGGCATAAGTCACCAAGAACGAATAAACATTCCAGAGCGGCAGCAGGAACAGGCGACGGGCCTCTTCCGCCGTGTGATAACCAAAGAGCAGGTTAGATTCATAGCGTGCCTTGGCATACTCCCAGCGCATGACATCCACGCCGATCTTTTCCGCCGCCTCATTAAACTCGATCATGTTGCCGAGCGACTTGTGCATCGGCCGGCCGTCCTCCGCAAACAGCGTGCCATAGCCCATCAGCGTCTTGAAGGGCGAACGGTGCGCCATCACCGTGCTCATGATGAGCAGCGAATAGAACCAGTTGCGGAACTGGCCGGGGAACGATTCGGTGACGAAATCCGCCGGGAACCATTTCTCCCAATAGGCGCGATCGGTGCGCCACCGCAGCGTCGAGATCGAGACGATGCCCGCATCCAGCCACGGGTTACCGACATCGCGGACGCGCGTCGACAGGCCGCCGCATTTCGAGCAAGCGACCTTGATCTCGTCGACATAGGGGCGGTGGGGCGTATGCCCATCGAACCTGTCCCACCCCACGACGGCACGCGCCTGCAGCTCCTCACGGCTCCCGATCACGTCGAAACTACCACACTGACTGCACTCCCAGATGGGCAGCGCGAGTCCGTAATAGCGCTTTTTGCTGATCATCCAGTCGTGCATATTGCGCAGCCAGTCCATCTCGCGCTCATAGCCGAATCCGGGGACCCAGCGCGCCTCGTCCACTGCGTCCATGATCTGATAGCGCAGGCTGTGCGCCTTTTCCTCCGGCGTCAGTTCGACGCGCGGCTTGTCATACACCGGCCCCGTGCTGATGTACCATTCGTCCACCAGGCGAAAGACCAGTTCGCTCTTGCAGCGCCAGCAAGTGGGATAGCGATGCGTATACGGCTCACGGCGATAGAGGATCCCTTTTTCTCGCAGGGATTCGGTGACCACGGGCTCGACCTCGAACACGCTCATCCCACTCAACGGGCCGAACCCTTCCATAAAGATGCCCGCCTCATCCAAGGGCGCGACGACCGGAAGGGTGTACTCTTTTCCCAGTTGAAAATCCTCAGCCCCACAGCCCGGCGCGATATGCACCAGCCCGGTCCCCTCCTCCGCGCTCACCTCTTTCCAGAGGATAACACGGTGCGCCTCCGCCGCGCTCTGCGGCGATGGAGGAATGTGCTGGCGCAACTCGACCGACACGTGCCCACCCACCTCTTGCTCGGCCGGCAAATCGTCGAACGGACCGGTATAGGGCCACCCCTCCATCTCTTTGCCGGAAAGCTTGCCGAGGACCTCGTACTGGCCCTTGAGCATCTTTTGCGCGCCCTCCGATAGATAGAGCACGTCGTTCCCCTGCTTGACTTTCAGATAAGTCAAATCGGGGCCGACCGCGACCGCGACGTTCGAGGTGAGCGTCCAGGGCGTTGTCGTCCATACGAGCAGGGATTCGCCAGGCCGATCCTTGAGCGGCATCTTGATGGTCAAACTCGGATGGGTCAGGTCCGGATAATCCTCGGTGCTGATCTCGTGCTCGCTCAGCCCGGTGCCGCAACGCACACACCACGGCATGACATCCGTCCCTTTATAGACCCAGCCGTTCTCATGACACTGCTTCAAAAAGGCCCAGATGTCGTAGTTGTTCTCGGTGCTAAATGTGAAATACGAACCGCCGAGTTCGGGCAGCCCGAGCCGGCCGACGATCTGCTCGACGGTGTCGGTGACGGGTCCCTGAGGCCCGTCGACCGTGATGACCTTTTCCGGATTCCGGCCCAATTCTTCCTTGAGCCACTGGAGCATCGTAGGATCGTTCCAATCCATCCACATGCCAAGACGGACCGATTGTTGCGTCTGGACCGCGGCAAAGTTGAGGACGCGCTGCTTGCACAGGGTCACAAACTCGGCGAGACCGTAATTCTCAATATCCCGTTTGGTCTTGAACCCGAGATCCTTTTCGACATTGACCTCGACCCATAGTCCCTGGCAGTCGAAACCGTTCTGCCAGCGCTCATCGTAGCCCTGCATCGCATGATACCGCTGGAACAGATCCTTATAGGTGCGCCCCCAGGCATGATGTACGCCCATCGGGTTGTTGGCCGTGATCGGACCGTCGATAAAAGACCATTTGGGCGCGCCGGCGCGCAGCCGGCGCAGTTTGTTAAACTGATCTGTTTCCTTCCACCATTTGAGGATCTCGCGTTCCATCGCCGCAAAATCCATCTTGCTTGAAACCGGTTTAAACATTCGCTTCTCCTGCTCGACCACTAACCGCCGACAACTGACCGCCGAAAACATCAAAACAGGGCGGCCGGCTATCGGCCCGTGGTCATCATCGATTCATCCAGCACTTGCATCTTGAACGGCAATGCGCAATCGCTTGTTAATCTTGCCCTTGCTCTCGTGCCCGACGACACGAATATATCCCACCTCGCGGGTATTGGCGACGTGGGTCCCTCCATCCGCCTGCAGGTCAAGGCCAACAATCTCGACCACGCGCACCCGCTGGATGTCGGGCGGGAGCAGATTGATTTTGGTCCGTATCAAGTCGGGTATCTGGAACGCTTCGTCGCGCGGCAATATCCGGACGCGAATGTCACGCCCCGCGGCTACCTCGGCGTTGACCTTTTCCTCAATCATTTTGGCAAAATCACCGCTCATCCGCTCCAGCTCAAAATCCATCCGCGCCGCCAGCGGTTCCATATCGCCGCCGGTGACCGAGACGCCCAGGTCGCGGAACATGACGCCGCAGAGAATGTGCAGCGCAGTGTGTGTCCGCATCAGCTTGTGCCGGCGCTCCCAATCGACAGTCCCATGCACCGGGACGCCGGCCGCGAGCCCCGGCCGGTCCACCTTGTGCCAGACATCGCTCCCCTGCTTTTTGGAATCGAGCACGCGATAGACCTCGCCCGCGGCCGTCCGCAATTCGCCCGCATCGCTCGGCTGGCCGCCGCCACGCGCATACAATGCCGTCCGGTCCAGCGCGACCTGGTCGCCGTTCACCGCGGCGACCGCTCCGTCGAACTCTTTCAAATAGGCGTCAGTCTGGAACAATAACTCGGTCATGTGATTTCCTCAATAAAAAAACTCGCGCCCCTTCCGGGACGAGAGTTTAAGATGACTCTCGCGGTACCACCCGCATTGACAGGCGCACATGCGCCGTCCACTCTTCGGGTACACTTATACCCGCGTCCCGATAACGAGGGACGAACCCGTTCGCGCTTACTAACCCGTGATGTGCAAGGGCGGGGCGCCCATAAAGGCGCACCCGGGCGACCAACCAGTCGCCCCTACACCGCGGGGTTCGGCGGAAAGCTCCGGAAGGATTTTCGGCGCATTTCACGTTGCACGGCTTGCACCCTCCCGCGCTCGCTGAAACGTCTGTCCTGCGCCTACTCGTTTCCCTCAACGCCTGTAGGCAACCAGTATATGCGAACCGATTTCGCTTGTCAAACAACCCTACCAGGCGCTCACCAGCGGCAGGTCACGCACCGTCCACAGGCCGGACGGGAGCACATTCATCCGGCGGGCGGTATTGACCACAATCGCCGCCGTCGAAACATCGCCGTGAATGCCCTTGATCTCGGAATAGAGGTTGGGCCGGCCCTCGATCCAGGCCTGGTCAGTTGATTCGGGCACATCGACGCTGATTTGAAGTTCGAGCCGGATTGACTCGCTTTGGTCCCGGTACCCGCTGACCACCTGGTTGAGCCCGGTCACAAAACGAGGCTCGACCGTGAAATGGTCCGTGACGATACGGCGGGTCGCCAAAATCGGCTCTACCTTTTCCTCGATCTGATCCAGCTGCCAGCCCAATCCGCGCGCGATCAGCGAAGCCGACTGGGGCAAACCCACATGCCCAACCTCGCCATGTGCCACCGCCTCTGCAAACGCCGCGGGGCTAAGCCCCGTCCCGATCTTTTTCTGGAGCGCCATTCGCCGGCGCGAGGCGTCCACGACTCGTCGCACCCGCACCCGGTTCACTAATTCGCAGACCGCAGTCAGCGAGAGTGGCCATGCATCCATTGCAAAACCCGGATTAACTCCCGTCGCCACCACGCTGACCACCATCCGCTTCGCCAACCGGTCCAGTTCCTCGGCCAGCGACGGGTTTCCTGCCCACGGATCCGCCAGTTCTTCACAGGTCGAGATGATATTGTGACCGGTACGAACAATCATCTGCAGTTCGGGCATCACGCGAGCAAGCGAAGAGCTCGTCGCATGAATGACGATATCGGCAGGCAGCGCCAGGACCTTTTTCGCCTCGTTCGATACGATGATCCCCAACTCCTGCCGCAACCCGATCACCCGTCCAAGGTCACTCCCCGCTTTGGTCGGATGCGTGTCGATCGCGCCAATAATCTCGTAATCCTTGCGCTCGACGAGAAGCCGCGCAATCGGTGCGCCGATAGAGCCCAGCCCCAGCAGGATAACCCGGATTCGTTCCGAAGGCTCGCTCGTGCTCATGGGGCGGAAGAAGCCGCCGCGGCCGCCGCCCGGTTCTTGGCCGTCAGCGTCTGATAAACACGCAGGAGGTTGCTCTTGTGTAGCTGACGCACAAGCCCATCCAACGCAATCGGCGAGCCGCCGCACGATTCGAGCGTAATGTCCCCTAGCTTTTCCTTGGAGGCTCGCACGGCGATCTTGGCCTTGACCTTTTCATAAATACAATCGAGGTATTTGATGCCGTTATCGAGGGATTCCTCGATCTCCCCCTTGAGCAGCACGTCGCCGTGCCCCTGAATGATATTCTCCAGGTTCATCTCGCGAATCTGGTGCAGCGTTTGCGTCAGCACCTCGCGATCGCCCCAAAATATATACGGGAGCGCCATGACCGCATCGCCGGCAAAGAGAACCTTGTCCCCTTCCACATAGACGCCGATCCCGTCCGGCGAATGTCCCGGCAGCGGGATGATACGCATCACCATGTCCCCCAGGTGCAGGGTGGCATGGTCCGGGACAGTGAGATTGGGCAGGCGCAATGTCACCTCGGCCAGTTCCGGCGTCTGCTGCTTGTCCAGGTTCAGGTTCTTTTCACCCGATTTCCGCAGCACTTCACGGCACCGTTCGCTCGAAATGATATCCGCTTCCGTGAAAAGGAAATTGCCATACACATGGTCCGAATGATAATGCGTATTGACAACGTACCGGATGCCCCGCTTGCTCTCACGCCGCAAAAAGTCGATCATCTCGCGCGTCTCGCGTGGGTACGGCAGTGTATCAATCACCACCGTCCCTTCTTCAGTCAAGATCGCGCCCGCGGTGACCTGAGCGTACGCCTCGCTCTGAAAAACAAAGATGTTCTCGGTAACACGTTCTTTCCGCATAATAAAAGACTTGGTCGGTCCTTTCCTATTTCGAATTGAGACAGCGCGTCCTTCACGAATCACGCCCGGCGCGACGCTGCGCC
>JBAVQS010000009.1:0-12168 GCA_049694275.1 Anaerolineae bacterium
GTCTCACGCGCGAGCGCCGATGCGCCCGCCGAGGGACCGATGCTCTATCACCTGGCCGCCGCCGAGGGGGGATTGTTTGCAACCGAGACAACGCTCCTCGTCCTGTTCATCGTCATTATTCTCGTCGCCCTGATTGCGCGCGTCGTGCGCCTCCCCTACACGACCATTCTGGTCCTGACCGGGCTGGGACTGGCCGCCGTGCAGTTCCTGCCGCGCGTCGCCCTGACGCCCGATCTCGTCCTCCTTCTCTTTTTGCCGCCGCTCGCTTTTGAAGCCGCCTTTCATCTCAATTTCGACGACCTGCGCGCTGACCTCCCGGCCATCAGCGTCCTCGCCCTCCTCGGCGTCGTCATCACCATGGCGGCGGCGGGGGCCGTGCTCGTCGTCGGCCTGGGATGGAGCCTGCCGGTCGCTCTCCTCTTTGGCGCCCTGATCGCCGCGACCGATCCCGTCTCGGTCGTCGCCGTTTTTCGCGAACTGGGGGTTGCGCGGCGGCTCTCGACGATCGTGGAGGGCGAAAGCCTCTTTAACGACGGCAGCGGCATCGTCCTGTTTCGGATCGTCCTCGCCATCGTCATCGCCGGCGCGTTCGACCCTGTCGCGGGCGTTGTCGAATTTGTGCGCCTGGTCGCCGGCGGAATTCTGCTCGGCGGGCTGCTCGGCTATCTCGCCTGCCGGCTGCTCACCCCGGTCGACGATTACCTGATCGAAATCAGCATGACCGTCGTGCTGGCCTGGGGCACGTACCTGCTTGCCGAGAACGAGGTCGTTCATGTTTCGGGGGTGATCGCCGTCGTGGTGGCGGGGATCGTCGTCGGCAATTACGGCGGGCGCGTCTCGTTCAGTCCGACGACCAAGATCGTGTTGACGCACGTCCTCGAATTCATCGCCTTTGTGGCCAACTCGTTCATCTTTTTGCTCATCGGGCTCCAGGTGGATTTCACGATCCTCACGGCCAATGCGGCGCCGATGTTCTGGGGGATTGTCGCCGCGCTCGTCGCCCGCGCTCTGGCCGTCTATGGCCTGGCCATCCCCCTGAGCCGCTTTGCCAAACCGATTCCCTGGCGCTGGCGGCATCTGCTCTTTTGGGGTGGGCTGCGCGGCGGGCTCTCGCTGGCCCTGGCGTTGAGCCTGCCCGAGACATTGCCGCTCCGTCAGACCCTCATCGTCGCCGTTTTCGGTGTGGTGCTCTTTACGCTGGTCGTGCAGGGGATCACCATTCAGCCGCTCCTCCAGTTCCTCCAACTGGGGACCTCCGTTCAATCCCAGCGCGATCATGAACAGACCCGGGGCCGCCTGCTGGGGATGCGCGCTGCCCAGCGCCGCATCAAACGCCTGCACGAGATGGGGCTGGTCTCGCCCGAAGCCTACGAGGCGCTCACCTCCCAGTACATCGCCCAGGAAAACCAGCTCCAGGAGAACCTGCACGCCTTGCACCGGCTGCATCCCGACCTCACCGAAAGAGAGATCACGAATGCGCGCATCGAGGGACTGCGCGCCGAGCGCAGCGCGCTGTTCGACCTGAACCGCCACGGCGCGCTCTCCGATTCCGTTTACCGCGAGCTCGTCGCCGACATTGACGCCCAGCTAGAGACCCTCGGCGACGCGCACGCCCGGCCGCGCATGGAAGGGTAAGCGCAGGCGCGGACTGCGAACCTTGTGAAAATAGGACGGATAAAATGTCAGTCAAGATTCTGGTGGTGGACGACGACGCGCTCTTGCGGCGAAGTCTCAAGTACCGTCTGGAGCAGGAGGGGTATCACGTGGTAACCGCCGAGAGCGGGGAGGAGGCGCTGACCTGCGCCCGGCGCGATCATCCCGATCTCGTTCTGCTGGATATCGGCCTGCCGGACCGGGATGGCCTGGAGGTCGCGCGGGTGCTCCAGCGCGAGCTGAACACGCCGATCATCTTTCTGACGGCGCGCGGCCAGGAGACCGATATCGTCGTCGGGCTAGAACTGGGGGCGGAAGATTATATCTCCAAGCCCTTTGGGATGCGTGAGCTGCTGGCTCGCCTGCGCGTGGTCCTGCGACGCCTGAGCCGGGAACCGGCGGCCAGCGGCGAAGAGGCGCTTGAATTGGGCGAGATTCGGTTGGACCCCAAGGGGCGCGAGGTGCAGGTCCGCGGAAAGCGAGTCGAGCTGGCCCCGAAGGAATTCGAGCTCCTGCGCCTCCTGATGGCCAATGCCGGCGCCGTGCTGGCGAGCGATTATCTGCTGGATGCGATCTGGGGCGAAGAGTTTGCCGGCGCGATGCAGGTCCTGTATGTGCATATGGGCTGGCTGCGCGACCGGGTCGAAGAGGACCCGCGTCACCCGCGCTATATCCAGACTGTGCGCGGCGTGGGTTACAAATTTAGTCTCGGGGAGCCCGAAAGATGATTCACAGTTTGCGCGCAAAACTTGCGCTCAGCCATATTTTGCCCATCCTGCTGCTGATCCCGCTGCTGAGCCTGTATCTGTTGTATACGCTTGAAGATTTCTATTCGCAGAACCTACTCCAGCAGTTGACCTATCAGGCGCAGTTGCTTCAGAATCGCGCGCAGACCGACGCGACCGTCGTGCAGGATGGCGCGGCCGCGCAGCAGTTCCTCGACGGGGTCAAGGGACTGACCGATGCGCGCGTGCTCCTCCTGTCCAAAGAGGGCGTCATCCTCGGGTCCACCCGCCCGGAGGATGCAGTCCGGATTGGAATGCAGATGACGGGACCGCCCATTACCCAGGCGCTGAGCGGCGCGCCGGCGCGGGGTATCGGGCAGGGCTTTGTGGCCGAAGTGGCGTATGTAGTCCTGCCCCTGACGTATCGCGGCGCGCTCCTCGGCGCATTGCGAATTTCCTACGAGATCACCGATGTGCGCGCCCAGTTCAGCCATTTGCAGTGGCTCGTGCTCGGGGGCGTGGCGGCCACGGCGATCCTGGCGCTCGCGCTCAGTTTTGCGCTGACGACGACGATTACGCGCCCCTTGCAGCAGTTGACAGAGAGCGCCCAGCGAATCGCCGCCGGGAATTATCAAACGCGTGTGCCGGCCCGCGGTCGCGATGAAGTGGGCGTGCTGGCCGCCAGTTTCAATGAGATGGCCCGGCGCCTGGAAGAGATGGAGCGAGCGCGCGAGCGGCAGTTGGCCGCGATTACCCACGAACTGGCGCGGCCGTTGACCGGAATGCGCGCGGCCGTCGAGACCCTGTACGAGGGCGCGGACCGGGACCGGGAATTGCGCGACTCGTTGCTCGGCGGGGTGCTTGAGGAATTGACCCGGCTGGGACGCCTCATCGAAACTCTGCAAGCGGTCCAGAAACGGATATTCCATCCGCTGGAGCTTCACCTGGCGCCGGTCTCTCTGGAGCGCGTGATCCATGCGAGCATGGCCAGCTATGAATCGCTCGCGGCGCAGCGGGGTATCACCCTCACCCAGCGGCTCCCCCGACATCCCCTGATCGTGCAGGCGGACGAGGACCGGCTGATCCAGGTGCTCACCAACCTGCTCGACAATGCCTGCAAGTTCACACCCTCCGGCGGGGGGATTAGCGTTGAGGCGGGGGGGGATTCCCAGAGCGTCTGGGTCCGTGTGGTGGATACCGGCGAGGGCATTGCGCCCGAGGAGTTGCCGCTCCTCTTTCAAGAGTTTTATCACGGCGGGCCGGCACAGCCGCCCGAAAAACATGGCATGGGGCTGGGGCTGGCGATCTGCCGGGCGATTGTACGCGCCCATGGCGGCGCCATCTGGGCGGAAAGTCAGCCCGGCGTGGAGACGCGCGTGACCTTGACGATTCCCCGGACCGTCCCCTCGCCCGCGCCGCCGGGTCTGCTACGGGCCCACTTGGCCGGCCATCCCAATCCGTAGAGAAAACCGGACGTCGTCGACGTCCGGTTTTCTTTAGGAAACCATTAGGTTGGGTTATGCTCCGCTTGAGGTCGCCGCGCCGTCCGCTTGCTATAATTTCGGGGGCGGGGGATTGTGCGCCGCGGTCGTCCCTTTTCCCAGTGTGAAAGAATTTGCAAGCATTTCCAAGGAGGAGCGGCATGATCTACATGCAGCGCGCTCTGCGCCTGCCTGTCAGGGTTTGGAAGAACATACAGTGGGAGCGCAAAAGACAGGTGGTCGAGAGCGAACTGGCGTGTTTCCCGCGCCCTTATAAATTGCATCTGGGTTGTGGGCCGGTCCAATTCGACGGGTGGGTCAACATGGACCTGAACAAGGCCCTGAGCTGCGCGGATATCGAATGGGATTTGAACAATGGGATTCCATTCCCCGATGCATCGTGCCTCTTCCTGTATTCGGAGCATCTGTTTGAGCATTTTGCGGTGGAGGCCGGGGTGCGCCTGATGCGCGAATGCTATCGTGTGCTCGCGCCGGGCGGCGTCATGCGCATCGCGATGCCTTCCCTGGATTTCCTCATCGAGCAGGCGTGCAATGGGCATTGGCGGGATCAGGACTGGCTGAACTGGCCCCAGTATAAATTTATCCGGACGCGAGCCGAAATGCTCAACATTGTTTTCCGCTGGTGGGGTCACCAGTGGATTTATGACCAGGAGGAGCTCCGCCGCCGCTTACGGGAGGCGGGCTTTCAAAAGATTCGCACCCCCGGCTGGGGGGCGAGTGAGATTCCTGAACTGCGGGACCGCGAAACACGCAAGGATTCGATGTTGATTTGCGAGGCCGAGAAATAAGAGGGATGGCCCTGGCGATGCCCAAGCCTCAAATCGCGATCCTGCATTATTCCGCGCCCCCCGTTATCGGCGGTGTGGAATCTACAATCGAGGCCCAAGCGCGCCTGCTGGCCGACTATGGCTATCCGGTAAAAATTCTCGCCGGTCGCGGCGCCGGATTCGACGCGCGGGTCCCTTTGGAATTGACGCCGACGCTGGATTCGACGCATGCCTTTGTCCTCCAGGTGCAGCGCAAACTGGCGGTGGGAAGTGTTTCCGGCGATTTCCATGCGCTCACCGCGGCGATTCACCGCCATTTGACGGCCCAGTTCCAGGGTATCGATGTGTGTATCGTGCATAACGCGCTGACCCTGCACAAGAACCTTGCGTTAACAAACGCCCTGCACGAATTGGCCCGGACCCGTTCCCTCCGCCTGATCGGTTGGTGTCATGATTTTGCATGGACGGACCCCCTTTATGTAAACGAACTACACGCCGGGGTCCCCTGGAACCTCTTGCGCGAAAAGTGGGAGGGGGTGCAGTACGTGGTCGTATCGGCGGACCGCCGGCAGGAGCTCGCGCGGCTCTTGAATGCGCCGGAGCAGGCCATCGTCGTCGCACCGCCGGGGTTGGATTGTTTCGGCTTTGGGGAAACGCGACCAGCATGCGCCATCAGCTTGGGCGAGCCAAGAGGTATACACTCTCATGAAATGGAATAATTGGACGGCGCTTTCAAACCGGTTCTGGTCATCCGAAACCATCGTCATGACCACCTTTGCGCTGGTTGTCGGGTCCGGCACAGGCCTGGGGATTGCCGTTTTTCGCGGGCTGCTGGACGGTCTGTTCGAATGGACCATCACCGGCTGGAGCAGTACTTTTCGATTGGGGTTGATTCTGTTCCCCACCTTGGGAGGTCTCCTGGTTGCCGCGTGGATGGCCCTCATGTCGCGGAAAGGCCAGACCGGGTTGGGGGTTGCCGGGATCATGGAAGCGGTCGCGCTCCATGCGGGGCGCATCGATCTCCGCGGCAGTCTCGGGCGCATCGGCGGCGCGATCCTGACGGTGGGGCTCGGCGGGTCGGCTGGCCCGGAGGACCCGAGCGTTCAAATCGGGGCAACGCTGGGCTCGCAGCTCGGTCAGTGGTTCCATCTGACCGAAGCGCGGGTCAAAACGCTGGTGGGCTGTGGCGCGGCGGCCGGGATAGGTGCGGCCTTCAATGCCCCGATCAGTGGCGTCTTTTTCGCCATCGAGATTATCCTCGGCGAATTCTCAGCGGCCGCGGTCGGCCTGATCGTCCTGGCGGCGGTCGCTGGGGCCGTGGTGATTCAGAGCCTGCTCGGCAGCAAGCCGGCCTTTCAGGTGCCCGGGTACGAGCTGTTGAGTCCGGCTGAATTGGGGCTCTATGCCTTGTTAGGCGTTGTCGCCGCGGTTGTCGCTTTTCTCTACATCCGGCTGATCATTTTGCTGGAAGATTTTTTCGAGTCCTGGGCGATTCCTCACTGGATCAAGCCCGCGCTCGGCGGGCTCGCCGTCGGCCTCTTTGCCTTTTTCATCCGGCCGGAGGTGCTGGGCACTGGCTATCCGGCGATTGGCGAGGTGCTGACAGGGCAGTTGAATGTCCCCCTGATTCTGCTGTTGCTCGTCGGCCTCAAACTCCTAGCCACCCCGCTCACGATCGGCTCGGGTGGGCAGGGTGGGCTCTTTGCGCCGTCGCTCTTCCTCGGCGCGATGTTGGGCGTTGCTTTTGGCTCGGTCGCCCAGATGCTTTTCCCCGGCGCGATCGCGCCCGCGCCGGCGTATGGCCTGGTCGGAATGGGCGCGGTGCTGGCCGGGGCGGTGCGGGCGCCCATTACGGCGATTCTCCTGCCGTTCGAGCTGACGCAGGACTATCGCATTGTCCT
This sequence comes from Anaerolineae bacterium, assembly GCA_049694275.1. GTDB lineage: Bacteria > Chloroflexota > Anaerolineae > UBA4142 > SHND01 > JBAVQS01. The sequence goes on from JBAVQS010000009.1 coordinate 6,549, forward strand.
GCCGCTCATGTTCGCCACTGTAGTGAGCACGATTCTGGCGGGGTATCTCGAACCGGAGAGTGTCTATACCCTCAAACAAAAACGCCGCGGCCTCGACCTCCGGGCGCGCAAGGATGTGAACCTGATGCGCACGATTCTGGTTCAAGAGGCCATGACCCCTGTCGCCGAAATCAAGACCGTGCCGGCGAATATGTCGGTGGCGAATCTCGCGCACATGTTTCAGGTCAGCTCCCATCACGGATTTGTCGTACTGGATGAATCCCACAAGCTGTACGGGGTGGTTACGTTGGTCGACCTGGAACGGGCGGTCGAGGCCGAGCGGGTGGGGGCGCAGGTCGGGGAGATTGCAACCACGAATGCCCTGACGGTCTTTCCGGATGACACACTGGAGGATGCCCTGCGCCATTTTGGCGCGCTGGATGTCGGTCGCATTCCGGTTGTTGCGCGCGCCGACCCGCGGGAGGTGGTGGGGCTTTTGCGCCGGGCCGATATTGTGCAGGCCTACTCGCACGCGCTTTTGGACAAGCACGCGCGCGAGCATCACATCGAGCGCCTGCGCCTGCAATCGGCGGCGCGGGTCGAGCTCGTCGAAATGGACCTGGCGTATGGGGACGCCGCGGTTGCCAAACGGCTCAAGGAGATCGTACTACCCGCCGATTGCGTCGTCGTCTCGATTCAGCGCGGCGGGCGCGTGGTGATTCCGCGCGGCGAGACCCAGTTGCTCGCGGGCGATCGCGTGGTGGCGCTCACGAACCGGGAGAGCGAAGCGGCCCTGCGCCAGGCGCTGGTCGGCCGCTCGCCCACGGCAAAGTTGTAGAGCCGTCTAAAAACCTGTTGACCCGCGCCCGCGTCAGGGCTATAATTAACCGTGCAGGGTGGAGCAAGCGGCTCTACCGCATTGGATCCAGTCTCAAGGTCAGACCGAGTTAACGAACCGACTCACGTGAGTCGGTTTTTGTTTTTTCTCAAACGCGCGGGCCGACTCCTTCGCGGACCGGACCGCCCTTTGTTTCTCGCATCAAAAGGAGGCGTATCATGTCTGTCCGTATTATCCTGCGCGCGCTCGGCATCCTGGCCCTGTTCGCAAGCGTGGTTCTGAGCGCGAGCGTTTCGGCGGCGCCCCCCGCGCAAGCTCCGGACCCGGAGCAGAACGCCGAGCCCATCGGCGCTCAAGCGCTCACCTCCGCCGGACCGTTCCGCGTGATGGATATCAACCCCGGCGCGGCGAGCAGCATGACCGCCATTCAATTTGCCGATCTGGGGGGAATCGCGTACTTTGCGGCCAGTAACGGCGTCAATGGCTACGAGCTATGGAAGAGCGATGGGACCATGCGGGGAACGGTGATGGTCAGGGACATCTGGCCAGGAAGCACGAGTTCTTCGCCGGCATACTTGACGGTGGTCGGCAACGCGCTCTACTTTGTCGCCGGCTATTCGGGGATCGGCCGAGAGCTGTGGAAAAGCGATGGGACCGCCGCGGGCACCACCCTCATCGCCAACATCGATGGCGGCGCCACCGATTCGAGCGTCCTCAATCTCACTGCGGTTGGAACCACCCTTTATTTCAGGGCAAACGACGGTGTACACGGCGAGGAATTATGGAAGAGCACGGCGACCGGAACATCGCTCGTCAAGGATATCCGCCTGGGCAGCGCGAGCTCTTCCCCCACGTCTCTCATCAAGGTTGGGAGCCTGCTCTACTTTACGGCGTATGACGATCTGGGGATTTGTGGCTTGTGGAAGAGCAACGGGACTGGCGCAGGAACCGTGCTCGTCAAGAGCTTTTCGCTCGGGTGTCCTTCTCGATTGACGGCGGTGGGCAGCGCGGTCTATTTCCATGCCACGGATGGCCCGCAAGGGGTCAATGGGGGGCACGGCGTGGAGTTATGGAAGAGCAACGGCGCCGCGGCCGGCACCGTGATGGTCAAGGATATCAGCCCGACCGGCAGTTCATATCCTTATAGCCTGGTCAGGATGGGCGCCCTCCTCTATTTTGGCGCGCAAGATGGTCAGAGCCTCGGCTTGTGGAAGAGCAATGGGACGGGCGCAGGGACCGTGCTGGTCCGGCGCTTTAACGACGGCCCCGATTTGCCGACCGCCGTCGGCAGCCTTCTTTATTTCAACGCAAATGACGGGTCAGGCTGGGGACTCTGGAAGAGCAACGGCACGCTGGCGGGGACCTCCAAGGTGCGGAATTTCGTCGACAGCACATACTTCCCGACGGTCATCGGCGCCGTACTCTATTTCATGACGAGCGATGGCGTGACCGGCTACGAAGTGTGGCGGAGCGACGGCACACCGGCCGGCACCTACCCGCTCGGCGATATCCAACCGGGCAACAACAGCATGAGTTGGCCAAACGGCCTGAGCCGGGTGGGCACACGCCTCTTTTTTGTCGATACTGATACGACGAGCGGGTATGAGCCCTGGATCTATTTCCCCTAATCCGCGACCCAGACACTTCCGTCGCGTGCGGGGACGGTGAGGCCGGTCAGCCGGCCATTCTCCACGGTGAACCGGGCGCTGCCCCATTCCTCGCGAACCGTCGCGCCGTTCAGGAGGATGGCGTCAACCGGCAGGTCGAGGGTGGCCGGCGCCGCACCCGCATTCAGGGCGACGATGACGGTGTGGCCGTCGCGCTGGCGGGAAAAGACGTACACCGGCCCTTCCGAATAGAGGTGGGCGTACTGGCTCGGCCGCCGGAGCGCGCTGTATTTTTTTCGTAGGGCGATGTACTTTTGAATCTGGCCGCGCAGGGCGTGGTCCCAGCGGCTCTCGTCCCAAATCATCGCGCGGCGGCAGTCCGGGTCCTTGCCCCCGAGCATCCCGATCTCGTCGCCGTAATAGATCATCGGCGCGCCGGGATAGGTCATCATCGTGAGGAACGAGAGGGCGAGCGCGGTCTTGTCCTTTTTGGCGATGGTCAGAAACCGCGCCGTGTCGTGGCTGTCGAGCAGGTTCAACTGGGCGTGGGCGATCTCGGGCGGATACCAGGCCCACACCTCTTCGAGCCGCCGGCCAAAAGCCCGCGCGTCCACATTGCCGATATCGCCATAGCTGTGCCCGTGCGTCATCTGGCGCACCTCGTCGTCGACGTTGACGAAAAAGGAGAGGCAGGCGCGGGTGAACTGGTAATTCATCACCGCGTCGAACTGGTCGCCGGCCAGCCAGCGGGTCGCCTGCTGCCAGATCTCGCCGACGATATAGGCGTCGGGGTTTACGGCTTTGACGCGGCGGCGAAACTCGCGCCAGAATTCGTCGTCGTCGATCTCGCCGGGCACGTCGAGCCGCCAGCCGTCGATCCCCTGTGCGACCCAGTATTCGGCGACGCGCATGATAAACTCGCGCACCTGCGGGTTGGCGTGATTGAACTTGGGGAGCGCCTTGAGATTCCACCATGCCTCATAGCCCGCGTGCCCGTAATCGTCATAGGCGTGGAGCGGCAGGTGCTTGAAGGTGAACCAGTCGTAATAGGGCGAGACGGTCCCGTTCTCGAGGGTGTGGTTGAACTGGTAAAACCCGCGGCTGGCGTGATTGAACACGCCGTCGATGATCACCCGCACGCCCCGCCGGTGACATTCGTCCAGCAGGGTCTTGAACGCCGCGTTGCCGCCGAGGATCGGGTCGATCTGGAAATAATCGTAGGTATGATAGCGGTGGTTGGCGGTCGAGGCAAAGATCGGGCAGAAATAGAGGGCATTGATCCCGAGATCGACCAGGTAATCGAGGTGCTCGACCACGCCCAGCAGGTCTCCCCCCTTAAAGGCATACGAGGTCGGCGGGGCGTCCCAGCTTTCGAGGTTGTGCGGTTTTTCGACGCGCTCGCTTTTCGCAAACCGGTCGGGAAAGATCTGGTAAAAGACGGCGTCTTTCACCCAGTCGGGGGTGATGGCCGAGATGACATTCGTTGTCACGTATTCGTCTCCGTCGAGCGATATTCCTGCATGGCTTGTAACACCTGAGCGGCGGTCGCGCGGACCTCGTCGGCGGCGTTCGATAGGGCGATGGCCTGGAGCGGCTTGAGGGCCAGGTCGCTCCGAATCTGGACGAGCGCCCTGGCGGCGGCGGTGCGCACCTCCGGCTCGCCGACCTGCAGATCGACAATCAGCGCCGGGACCGCCCGTTCGCTCCCTGTCTGGCCGAGCGCTCGCGCCGCCGCGACGCGCAGCCGCGTGTCTACCGCGCCCACCCGGTTATCGCCGCGCAGCGCGACGAGGAGCGGCTCGATCACGCGGTCGCTCTTGCTCGCGCCGAGCGCCGCGACCACCTGGTCGCGCGCGTCGCCGTTCGTCTCGCGCAGTTGCGGGAGGAGCGCTTCAATGGCGCGGTCGCTCTGGAGCCGGCCCAGGATGCGGGCCGCGCGGGCGCGCAGTTCCGGGTTGCGCTCTTTGAGCCGCGCCGCAAAAAATTCGTTGGCGGTCCCGCTGCGCATCGCCCGCAGTCCCGCCAGCGCCGCCGGGTCTTCGTTCTCCCAGGCGCGCGGGATGAGCTTGTCGGCGATGCGCTTTTGCAGCGCGTCAGGAATCTCGGCCGCCTGGCCCAGCGCCAGCGCCGCGCGGTCCCACTGCTCGCGGCCGGCAAATGCCTCGGCAATCGCGGTCGCCCCCTCCGGCGTCGCCAGCCCCACATAGAATAGAATCACCTGCTGCCAGTTGCCATCGTCCAGGCGCTCGAGCACGGGCGCGAGGTCCGGGTTGCGGCGGAGCGCCGCGGCAGCGAGAAAATCGTGCAGGAGCGCGTGCGCGAACGTAATGCGCCCGCCGTCGGCCTTGCGCAAGAGCCCATAGCCGCGCGCCAGGTGCTCGTCCTGGGCGACCTGGCCGCGCTTGGTCGAGAGGGCGATCCCTTCCAGCGCCCGGCGCGCCAACTCGGGGTCGGACTCGGTTTTGAGATGGGCGGTGAGATAGGCGTCGAACAACTCGGCGCGGCGCGTCGGAAGCGGCGTATCCGGCGCATAGACCTGGAGAAGCAAGAACAGGTCGAGCGGGTTATAGACCAGGCGCCGGGTCAGCGGACTGCCCTTGGCCACCGCGCTGAACGCGTTCGCCGCCGCGCCGGGGAGCCACGCCGCGATGGCTGAGGCCAGCTCACGCTCGTGGAACGGCAGGAGGGTGAGGCGCGCCAGTTCGCCCGGCAGGAGCGCGGCATCCTCGGCCGCGACATACACCTGGGCATTCGGGTTTTCGGCGATGAGACGCGTCAGGTACTCGGCGTGGACGCGCGAGGCGGCCACATCGTCGAGCAGGATGCGCGCGAGGTTTTCAAACTGCTGGGGTGGCGCCAGCGGGTGGAAATCGGCCAGCGAGAGAACTTGCCCGCCGTTCCCCAGGAACGCGAGCGCCGAGCTTGTACCGGACGCCGGCTCGCCGGTCAGCGCGGCGCGGGGATAGCGCGCCGGCACGCGATCCAACGTCAAAATATCGCCGGTCTGTTCGTCGCGCACGCGCGGAATCACATAGACGTGCGCGGTATGATTTTTACGCAGGGCGGGCAAAGCGAGCGGGATGCGGTGCGCCGGGGTTGCGGCGTGTGGTTTACGAAAGCGAGCCAATAGATCCAAGCGTTTCCTCTCCTCCTCAAAAGCACTAGATTTTATCACGAGGAGGCCGATTCAGCAACA
>JBAVQS010000010.1:0-12607 GCA_049694275.1 Anaerolineae bacterium
CGCCGCGCTCGTCAACGCCGGCCTGCTGATCGCGCTCTCCCTGCTGATTGCGTTCGAGGCGCTGATGCGCCTGCAAACGCCGCCCGACATTCAGGAGCAGTGGATGGTGAGCGTCGGCGCGCTCGGCTTTGTCGTCAATGCCGCGATTGCGCTGAGCCTCCTCCGCGACAGCCGGCGCGACCTGAACGTACGCTCGGCCTTTATCCACATGACAGGCGATGCGGCCGCAACGGTGGGCGTCGTCCTCGCGGGCCTGGGAATTGCGGTGCTCGGCTGGCACTGGCTCGACCCGGCGGCGTCGCTCGTCATCGCCGCGCTCATCGTCTGGAGCGCGTGGGGAATTGTGCACGAGACGGTGCACATCCTGCTCGAAAGCGCGCCGCGCGGCATCGACGTGAACGCGATGGTGGCGGATATGCGGCGCGTGCGCGGCGTGCGCGGCGTGCACGACCTGCACGTATGGAGCATCGCCGCCAACCTCCCCATGCTCTCGGCGCACGTCCTCACCGACAACATGACGATTGCCGAAGGGTCGCGCATCCAGCGCGAGATTAACGAGCGGCTCATGCAGGATTACGGCATCCACCACACCGCCCTCCAGCTCGAATGCGAAGGCTGCGACCCCGACGTGCTGTATTGCGATTTGACGCCGGGAAAAAAGAACGGAGAGAACTGAGATCAATGTCATTAGCATGGGAGCCAGAAATGGTCTCTGTCCCGGCTGGCGATTTTTTCTACGGCGAGAAGAAAGAAAAACGGACCATCGTCAAGCCGTTTCTGATCGGCAAGTACCTGATCACCAACGCCCAGTATCACAGATTTGTGGCGGTGACTCGGCATCGAATCCCCTTCTGGGGTACAACAACCTTGGCCAGGCCGTACAATTGGGACCAGGAGACTGGCGCTTTCCCTCAAGGCAAAGCGGACCATCCTGTAGTTGCGATCAGTTGGAATGATGCACAGACCTACTGCCAATGGCTGAGCAAAGAAACAGGCAAAGAATATCTCCTGCCGACCGAGGAGGAATGGGAGCGCGCTGCGCGCGGGACAGACGGGCGCGATTATCCGTGGGGGAATGAATTCGATGTGAGTAGGTGCAACACCCGTGAATCAGGGATTCGCGGCACCTCGCCGGTGGATCGGTTTCGCGCCGGGGCGAGTCCTTGTGGCGCATTCGACATGGCTGGCAACGTCTGGGAATTGACCGCAACTGATTACGATGAATCACGCAAGATTTTGCGTGGTGGCTGTTGGCTCATCAATCTGGACTATGCGCGCTGCGCTTCGCGAGACCGAGTCACTCATGTTGATTTCATTAATATGCTTGGTTTTCGCATTGTTTCCCATGATCCGTAGGGGCGAACGGCGGTTCGCCCTGCCTAACCCAACCCTGACAAAATCACTTTCACCTTCCGACACCCTGGAGCCTCAATGACGAATCCCTCCCGCCCCCTCCGCGTCTTTCTCGCCCACTCGTCGGGCGACAAGGCGCGCATCCACGAGCTCTATCATCGCCTCGCCGCCGAGAACGTCGATCCCTGGCTCGACGAAGAAAAGCTCCTGCCGGGCGAGGACTGGCGAAGAGAGATCACGCGTGCCGTCCGCGCGACCGATGTCGTCGTCGTCTGTCTCTCTCAAGGCGCGGTGAACAAGGCAGGCTATCTCCACAAAGAGATCGGCATGGCCCTCGATGTAGCGGAAGAGCAGCCCGAAGGCGCCATCTTTATCATTCCCCTCAAGCTTGAAGCGTGCGAGGTCCCCGAGCGGCTGGCGCGCTGGCACTGGGTCAACTATTACGAGGAGCAGGGCTGGCCGCGCCTGATGCGCTCCTTGACAAAGCAGGCCGAGAGAATCGGACTGACGCTTACCCCCCACCCCCCGCCTCATTCCCCCGCAAAAACAGCGGGGGAAGGGGAGCCTATTCCCCGCTCTGGCTCGGCTGGAAAAGCGGTGCCGGTCCCCCTCTCCCGCTCCGCGGGGGAGGGGGTAGGGGTGGGGGTGGCCTTGGGCGGAGGTGTCCCGCCTGTCTCCGACTCTTTCCCCGAAATGGTCTCCGTCCCTGCCGGCGATTTCCTATATGGAGAAAAGAAAGAGAAACGGCGCATCGCCAAGCCGTTCCGCATCGGCAAGTATCCGGTCACGAACGCACAGTATCAGAAATTCGTGGCGGCGACGCACCATCGGGTCCCTTTCCGGGATGCAGAATCGGCCAGGCCGTACAACTGGGATAAAGGGACTAGCACATTTCCTGAGGGCAAGGCCGATCACCCCGTCGTCCTGGTCAGTTGGAATGACGCACACGCGTATTGCGAATGGCTGAGCGAGATGATGGGCAAGGAATATCGCCTGCCGACCGAAAAGGAGTGGGAGCGCGCGGCCCGCGGAACGGATGGGCGCGAACGGAACGGATGGGCGCGAATATCCCTGGGGAAACGAATTCGATGTTGCCCGGTGCAATACAGTCGAGTCCGAGATTGGCGGCACCTCGCCCGTGGATCGCTTCCCGACCGGGGCTAGTCCATATGGCACGTTGGATATGGCGGGTAACGTCTGGGAGTGGACGGCCAGCGACTGGGACAAGTCACACAAGGTCTTGCGCGGCGGCTCGTGGTGCTACGATCAGGACTTTGCGCGCTGCGCTTATCGGCTCAGGAATGCTCCTGTTCGCTGGTACAACCATGTCGGTTTTCGGGTAGCTTCCCCTGGCTCGTAGTTCTGGTTCCTGTCGGGGCGGGAGGTTCCGAGGTTAAAACCATCGGGCAAGGGACGAGATTGAAATCCTTGGATTGGGCCGTTGCCAGCACGGTTTTAACCTGCGGATGGCGCAAAAAAACGGGGGCAGGATTGATCCTGCCCCTCGCTTATTTCTCACCCGCCAGTTGCGTTGCCTGTTCGTACAATCGTGGTGAGATTCGCACTCCGGCGGTTATTAGCGCATCGAGTAAGGGTATCACTACGGGCACATGGCCCTGAGTTTTGGCCGCGAGTAGAATGCCTACCGTGCCGGTGACATTTAATCCCAAAGTTGCCGCGATGGCACGTCCGCGCCGTTCATCCATCAAGAGCGTTGCATTTTGCTCCTGGGCAAGAACGATTGCCTCGCTTTCCCCAGGATCGAGCCAGAACTGCAAGCGTTGCACCTCGGCGTTATTCTTTACCCGCGTCACGTGTAGCCAATTCGCTGAACTTAACTCGGCGCTACCGGCAAGCTCCGGCTCGCGCGTGGTTTCTTGTTGCACCGCTGGTGGAATGAGCAAGTAGCCGTACAGCGCCGGCAAAAGGTCCAGCTTACCGATGCGTGCCAGGGCAATCAGTGGTCCTGCATTTGCGACAACGGTCATTCCCCTCAATCCTTATAAGGTTGAACGGCACCCACCGCCGTATCCAGATCGTGCTTGAGTTCCTCCGCCGTCAGGTCAAGATACGGGATGCCGCGCTGCGCCAGCAGCGAAATAAACTGGCCCTTGGTGATCCCCAGGATTTCCGCTGACTTGCCTGCGGAGATCTGCCCCTCGCGGAAAAGCTCGAATGCCACCCATTCCCGCGTCTTGCGCTCGGCCTCCTCCGTAGAGATATTGAGCGCGAGCAGTAAATCCCTGGGCAACTCGACCTGAACCTTGAATGTTTCCATTACAATGTTCCTACCCCTCCACCGCCGCCCGCGCAGCGCGGATGTTCTCTTCCGGCGTGTCGATGGGGATGACACAGCCGGGGGCGAGCAGGAGGCCGGTCCCTTCGGTCGCCGCGATTGCGGCATGGACCTGTGCGCGCACCTGGTCGGGCGTGCCGGCCGCGAGCGTGCCCCACTCTTCGATTCCGCCGGCGACTGCGCCGTGAAACAGCTTTTTCCCCTCGGCCAGGTCCGGCCAGGTCGTGCGGTCGTGCCAGTTGATGATCTGCACGGGATACTTGGCGAGGTGCTCGAAATAGATATTCTCGCCGTGGACGTGCAGGAGGATCAGGTCCACCTTGCCGCGCAGTTCGTTGATGAGCGTCAGGTTGTACGCCTGGCCGAACGCCTGCGACTCGGCCTCGGTTATGAAATCGCGGGTCGCCACCTGCGTCGCCAGAAAAAAGCCGTCGGCGCCCGCTTCCAGCGAGGCGAACGCAAAGTGGAGGATGGTGCGCGAGAGGTGCTCGAGCGCGTGATGCACTTCGGCGGGGTGCTCGCGCAGGTCCTGCTTGATCCGGTCGCCCGCCAGGTTGCGCGCCGCGCTGAACGGCGTAAAGATCGTTTGGAGGATCGGGACCTCGCGGCCGAGCTCGTGGCGAATCAACTGCATCGACCGGTATTCGCGCTGGAACACCGGGTTGGACCGGTCGAGCGTCTGCACTTTCGCCCAGTCGCGGGGGTCGTTAATGGTCCGCGTCGTGTGGACGCGCGTCCCCTCGCGGTTCCCCGCGTCGGCGAGCTGCGCGCCGTACATCTCGTCCATATAGCCGGCGGCCGGGGTGACCTTGACCAGGTCGAAATCGTATTTATTTTGAAACGCGACGACCTGCTCGGCGAACCGGTCGCTGTCCAGGTCGTCCTTGGGAAAGTGGCGCCACAGGGCGATGGGCGGCCGGTCCACCTTTTCCCTTTTGATGGCGGCGTGGATGCGTTCGCGCTTGTCCATACTGAACCTCCTCAGTAATCTCCAGCGTTACTTCGGTCACTTGCGCGTTCTGGATGGTAAAGCCGCGCACCTGCGCGGCGCGCGGGTGCATGAGCGAAATCACGATATAGACGGCGTCGGGATAAAAGGCCCGCTCGACGTCGGTGGGAGAGGGAAAAGCGGGCGAGGCGGGGTGCGAGTGATAGATGGCGAGCAGCTCCTGCTCCTGCGTCTCCATGTCCCGCATCGCTTCGAGCTGCTGCAAAGCCGCGCCGCGATACTCGACCTGCGGGTGCTCGGCCTCATTCGCCAGCGGATAGAGGCGCTCGGCGCGCCCCTCCCGGCCGCCGATCAGCCCGCAGGTCTCGTTCGGCGCATCCCGCCGCGCCTGCGCGATCAGATCTGCAATCTGTTCAGGAGTGAGTATCATAAATTAAGAGTCAATTCCCGGCACGGGGTACTTGAGCGCGAACTCGCGCACGGCGTCGCGCACGCGGGTGATCGTCGCCGCGTCGTCGCTGTGCGTCAGCACCTCGACGATCCAGTCGCCGATCTGCGCCATCTCGGCCGCGCCCATCCCGCGCGACGTCACCGCCGGCGTGCCGATGCGGATGCCGCTCGTCACCGTCGGTTTCTGCGCGTCGAACGGAATCAGGTTCTTATTGCAGGTGATACCCGCCTCCTGCAGCCGGTCGGCCGCATCGCGCCCGTTGATCTTGAGCACACTCACGTCCACGAGCATCAGGTGGTTGTCCGTCCCGCCCGAGACAATGCGCACGCCGCGGCCGGCGAGATGCGCCGCGAGCGCCTGGGCGTTCGAGACGATGCGCTTTTGATACTCGACGAAGGCCGGCTGCATCGCCTCTTTGAAGGCGACCGCCTTTGCGGCGATGACGTGCTCCAGCGGGCCGCCCTGCGAGCCGGGAAAGATCGCCTTATCAATCGCCTTGGCCATGTCTTGCTTGCAGAGGATCATCCCGCCGCGCGGGCCGCGGAGGGTCTTGTGCGTCGTCGTCGTCACGACATCCGAGACGACGACCGGGTCCGGGTGCACCTTGGCGGCGATGAGCCCCGCGATGTGCGCCATGTCCACCATCAACCGCGCACCGGCGGCGTCCGCGATCTCGCGGAAGCGCTCGAAATTGAATGCGCGCGGGTAGGCGGTCGCGCCGGCGACGATGAGCTTGGGCTTGTGCTCGTCGGCCAGGCGCGCCAGTTCGTCATAGTCAATCTGCTCGGTCTCGCGGTTGACCCCATAGCCGACGAAATGATACAACTGGCCGCTCATGTTCACGCCGGCGCCGTGGGTCAGGTGGCCCCCCTGCGCCAGGCTCATCGCCAGCACCGTATCGCCGGGCTGCAAGAGCGCGGCGTACGCCCCCAGGTTGGCCTGCGAGCCCGAATGCGGCTGGACGTTCGCGTGGTCTGCGCCAAAGAGCGCCTGCGCCCGCGCGATCGCGATCGATTCGCCGGTGTCCACGTTCTCGCAGCCGTTGTAATAGCGCTTGCCGGGATAGCCCTCGGCGTACTTGTTGGCCAGGACGGTGCCCATCGTTTCGAGCACCGCGCGGCTCGCGTAATTTTCCGAAGCGATCAGCTCCAGCGATTCGCGCTGCCGTTTGCGCTCCGCCTCGACGACGGCCCAGATCTCCGGATCGGTTTCATACAGCGCGGCCATATCATTTCCCCGAACAGTCTCCGTAGCTTGCAGCATATCCAGCTCTCCCTTCAATTATAAAATGCGAACGCGTCGCCGCCCCCGCGGCCGAGACGGCAGAGTATGCCATCTTGCGTCTAGTTTACCACAATTTTCGCAAACGAGAGTATATTCGTGTGCGTTGCGTCAGCCCAAGCGCGATCTACTCGAATAACAAAACCACAGCCCGTACGCGCTGTGGTTTCATTTCTTGCGCCGGCCTGTAACAATGTGCTAGGGCGTAAATTCGACGATGCGATTGGTATAGCTATCGGCGGCAAAGACGTGCCCGGCGCCATCCACCGCCACGCTCTGCAGGCTGTAGAATTGCCCCTGATCCACGCCGGGACTGCCCAGGCTCGCGATCAAGGTCCCGGTGTTGTTATATTCCATCACCCGGTTCCCGAATCCATCTGCAACCCAGACCTGATAGTTCTTGTCCACCCATACGCCCCAGGGGAGTCCGGTCACACCGGGGTTGACGATGGTCCATGCGGTCAGCAGGTTCCAGTTGCTGTCGAACTTTTTAATCTGATAGTTAAAGGTATCGGCGACATAGATATCATCATTCCCATCCACCGCCACGCTGGTCAGTCCGTTAAAGGCCGCGCCCGCCGGCGAGCTCGACTGGTAAACGCCGGCGCTCGTAAATTTCTCGACGCGATTATTTCCCCGGTCCACCACATACGCCATCCCATTCTTGTCGAACGTAATGCCGCTGGGATACAAGAGCTGTCCGGCCCCGCTCCCCTGGCTGCCCCAACTGGAGACGTACGCGCCGCCCGTCGTAAACTTGACGACATGGGAGTTCGCGCTATCGGTGACATAGACATAGCCGCCGCTCACCGCCAGGCCGGTCGGGAACGAGATGTGCATGCCGCCAAAGGTTGCAAGCCAGGCGCCGGTGTTTGAAAACTTTTGAATCCGCGCGCCGTACGTATCGGCTACATACACATTCCCGGCGCCGTCCACCGTCACTCCGCGCGGCGCATACACCTGGCCGTTCGGCGGGGTAGTCTTGCCGACCTTTTTCAGCAACGCCCCGCCGCTCGTGAGCTTGTACAGCAGGTGCTGGCCGGTGTCGGTCACATAGACATTCCCATTCTGGTCCACCGTCAGCCCAACCGGGACCGCCCCCAGCACGGGGACCGCCCAGGACGAGATAAAGCCGCCGGCGGCGGTGAGCTTTTGCACGCGAAAGTTGTTGCTGTCCGCCACCACCAGGTTGTCGTTCGCGTCCACCCCGATCCCCGAAGGATACGAGAACTGGCCGTTGCCGCTCCCCTTACTGCCCAGCGTGGCGATAAAAGAGAGGCTGTTCGAGAGTTTGGCAAGGGTGTTGTCGCTCATGGTGGCATAGACCACGCCGGCGCTGTTGATGGCGAGCTGGCGCGGGTAGCTGTTATTCAGGCTCGCGCAGGTCCCCCAGGTCGCGAGGAACGCCCCGGCGGAAGTGAATTTCTGCACGCGGCATTTGCCCTGATCCGCCACAAACACGTTCCCATTGGCGTCCACCGCCACGCCCGCCGGATCATAGAACACGCCGCCGGCGACCGATCCACCCCAGCCAAGGAGATAGGCGCCCATGCTCGAAAACTTTTGCACGCGGCGATTGCCCTCATCGCTCACGTACACCTCCCCGGTCGGGGCCACCGCAATCCCCCGCGGGTGCGCGAACTGGCCGGCGCCGCTCCCCAGTGTGCCCCATTTGCGCATAAACATCCCGGTGGTCGTAAACTCCTGCACGCGGTTGTTCTGCGTATCCGCCACAAAGATATCCCCGTTCGCGTTCACGGCCACCGCCTCGGGCGAAAGGAATGTCCCATTGGACATTTTCACCCCGAACTGCCGCAGATAGCTATAGCTCTCCGGCGCGGCCGCCGCGCTCGCCGCCGTGAATAGAATCACCGCCAGCACCGCCAGCGCAACCATCCCGATTAATCGCATCCCTCGTGTCTTCATTCTGAACCTCCCTGCTTGATTCTTACGGTTTGATGAACCGATTGCGCTCACAGGATAATCCATCATCGTAACAGAATCGTAACGCTGACACACACTCCCAAAAAGAAACACCCGGCAAATACCGGGTGTTTCCATACGCAACTGCGTAGGGACGCACGGACATGCGTCCCTACAGAGGGAGAGCGAAGCAGATTATTCGCCCGCGGGCTTGTCGGCCGGGCTTGCCGGAGCGGTCGCGGGAACCGCGGGCCCGGCGCTCTCACTTGCCGGGGCGGTTGCCGGAGCCGCGGTTTCGGCCTTTTCGCTTGAGAGGGACTGTTCCCAGCGCGCGAGAAGATGCGCCGCGGTTTCGCGTCCGCCGAACCCAAACGCAATGGCGACGGCGACGGCCACGGCGCCCAGGAGGAGCGAAAACGCAAGATTGACAATGTCGTTGGCGATGCCCATCGCGCGCAGCGCCATCGCGCCGACGAGTACGAGGATCGCCACGCGCGTCGCCATGCCAAACAGCCGGGCATTCGCGACCGAGGTGTCCTCCACGACATCTGCCGCCAGGTTCGCCAGCCACAGCCCGACCGCAAAGAGGAGCAGGCCAAAGATGACCTGCCCGGCCAGGACGGTGAACTGCTCTACCAGCGCGGACACCATCGTCAGCCCGAGCAGGCGCGCCGCTTCAATCGCCGCAAAGAGCATGATCGCCGCGAGCACGAGCCAGCCGGCCCAGGCCGACGGCGTGCGGGCGCTCGAGCTCGCCAGCTTGCCCAGACCCAGGCGCGCCGGCACGGCGTCGAAATTCATGCCCTTCAAGATTTCGGTCACGAAACTGGCGATCACGCGCCCGATCACGTACGAAAAAGCCAGGACGATGACCGCCGCCAGAATGTTGGGCAGCGCGCCGAGAATCGTATTCAGCACATTGCTCACCGGCGCCGTCACCGCTTGTAGTTGCAGGGCGTCCAGCGCCGCCGTAAAGACCGGGACGATCATCAACACGAAAACGAACAACCCGAGCAGGCCGGACAATTTCTGCTGGCCGAGCGCCGAAGCGATCCCGACCCGCTCGCTCAGCGCGTCCAGGCCGATCGCCGCGAGCAGGCCGGTCACGATCTTGCGAATGATGCCCGCAATGAACCAGCCGATGACAAAGATCGCGACGGCCGCGACGAGATTCGGCAAAAAGGCGAGGACCTTATCCACCATCCCCTGCACCGGCGTCAGCAGGCCCTGGAGCGAAAGCGCGTCGAGGATGGCCGGAAGGAAAAAGAGGAAAATCAGGTAATAGACGATGTCGCCAATTGTCTTTGCGATTGAGACGTTCCCGCCGGAGCTCTGGCTCAGGCGCTGGTCTAGGTGCGTGGTCTCGGCGAGCTTGAGGATGAGCTTGCGCACAATGGTCCCCAGGAGCCAGGCGACCAGCAGGAGAATCCCGGCGCTGAGGAGCCGGGGCGCATAGGCAAGCACCTGATTCAGCATGGCGTTCAGCGGCTGGGTGATGACGGTGAGCTGCATCGCTTCCAGCGCGGCGACCACGACAAAGAGCATGATCAGGTAAAAGATGCCCTTGCTGATCCACTCTTCGATGCTGAGGGCCTGGGCATCCTGCGCGCCCAGCGCCTTCGCCAGGCGGTTGTCAAGGCTGGTGCGCTTGAGCCCGGCGCGGACGGCGCCGGCGAGCAGCGAGGCGATGAACCAGCCAACCAGCAGGATGAGAATGGCGGCGACAACGTTGAGGACCGAGCCGCCGACCAATCCTGTCAACTGCGAAATTACACTATCCATGTCAAACCTCCAGGTATAATGAAATTGAAATGAGAGGCTCTAACACGAGTTGCAACGAAACCAACTCTCCCGGACTGCCATTCGATCACCCGCTACCCTTCCCATCAACGGAATGCAACCCCTGGCATCCCGGGACCGAGCCCAAGAAAAAAGCCTGACGATACAGGCTTATGTTGCGACTAACGTGGGGGATTCAAGCAAGTGGGCCATACCGGCCAGCATGGCCGGTACGTTTTTGAAAACTGGGCGTGACTTGCTTGAATCCCCATTTCGAGTTAACCCATGTGATGCTGGGCGTGATCGGGATGATCCGCGTGGACCGAATGATCCGGGCCATGCGCATGCTCTTCGTGCCCATTCGCATGATGGTGGCGATGATGGTGGTGCCCGTGCTCGCCATGCTCATGCTTGTGGCTGTGGTGCCCGCCGCCGTGATGAACAAAAGCGGGCGCAGAGGCGTCGACCTTGGTCGCCGGCGCCGCCGCGGGTGTGGCCGCCGCCGCGGGCGCAGCCGCCGCGGGCGTGGATTCGGTAGGTGTTGGATCTGCCATTTTCTCTCCCTCCTGAACAACTAGATCCGATCGAATGACCGGACAAAATAATTATAACAAACGCAAATTGTTTGTCAATGGCCGCGCGCCGGTTTACCCCTCCCGCTCTTTAACGAGGGCGGGCAAAAGCACGGTAAAGGTGACGCCGCGCTCGGGCCCGATGTTTTCGACGGTGAGCTTCCCGCCGTGCTGCTGCACAATGCTCTGGCTGATCGCGAGGCCGATGCCGGTCCCATCCTCTTTGGTGGTAAAAAACGCATCAAAGATCGCGTCGAGGTGGTCGGCGGGGATGATCGGGCCGTCGTTCGTAAAGGCCACGGCCACGCCGTCCCAGCTTTCGATGATCGTCACGGATAGGTGGCCCTGCTCGCCCATGGCGTCGATGGCATTGAGGATCAGGTTGAGAAAGACCTGGATGATCTGCTCGGGGGCGCAGTGGATGACCGGCACGGCATGGAACTCGGTCGTCACCTGGATGTGCGAATGCTGCAGGTGCTTGAGACTCAGGTTCAGCGTGTGCTGCACGAGGTCGGCGATGGAAACGAGATGCAGGTCGCCGGGGGCGGGGCGGGCAAAGCGGAGGGTGCGCTGGGCCACGCTGCTCAGCCGCTCGATCTCCTGGCGGATGATCTGCAGGTTCCGGTCGCGCTCGCCGGGCTCGAGCTCGAAATCGATGACCAGGTCGAGGGTCGCCTGGATGCCCTGCAAGGGATTGTTGATCTCATGGGCCAGGGCGGCGGCCATGCGCCCCAGGGCAGAGAGCTTTTCAGCGCGAATGAGCTGCTCTTCGGCCCGCTTTTGTATAGTGATATCGCGGGCGATCCCCATCGTCCCGATCACCTGCCCCGCGGCATCTTTGATCGGCGAGGCCGAGATCATGACCGGAAAGACCTGACCGTTCTTGCGCCGGTAGCGGGCTTCGCCCGCATAGACTTCCTGCGCGATGACCTGCCGAAAAATTTCCTGTCCCACGCCGGGATCGGGATACAGAAAATCGGGCGTCATGCCGATCACCTCTTCGCGGGTATAGCCCAGCGCTTTTTCGGCGGCGCGGTTGAACTCGACGAGCCGGCGCCGGGTGTCGACGGAGGTGATGATGTCGAGCGAGCTGTCGATGAGGTTGCGCGTATACGCCTCGGATTCGCGCAGCGCCTCTTCGGCGTGGCGGAGCCGGGTGACATCGCGGAACAACAGGACGGCGCCGGTGATTTCGCCGTCCGTGTCGTGCACGGGCGCGATGCTGGACGAGAGCATCCGGCGCGCGCCGTCGGCGGCGATGAGCGCGGTGTTTTCGGGGAGCCCGCGAACCAGGCCATCCCGGAGCACCGAGCCGACCATGTCTCCCATCTCCGTTTCGTCGCTGGTATTGATGAGGCGAAATACGGCGGACAGGGGTTGGCCGAGCGCATCGGCCTCGCGCCAGCCGGTCAACTGCTCGGCCATCGGATTAAAGAGGAGGATGCGTTGAGCGCGGTCGGTGGTGAGCATGCCGTCCCCGATGCTGTCGAGGATGAGCGCGAGTTGTTCCTTTTCCCGCGCCAGCGCCGCCTGCAACTGCTTGCGCTCGGTGATGTCGACGACCGCGACAATGACCTTGCCATAGCTCTGCTCATAGCCGGGCACGACGCGCCAATCGACGAGCACGTCCAGCAGTTCGCCGTCGAGGCGCCGGTTGCGGGTCTCGCTTTTAAAATGGGTCGCACCGTTCGCCAGGGCGAGCAGGCCTGCTAACTCCCCGGGGTCCGTGACGGAAGGGACAATGGGGTCCAGATTGCCAAAGAGTTCCTCTTTGCTCGCGGCGTGATAGAGCTGGAGGCCTGCGCGATTGACGTCGACGATGCGAATCGCCGAAAAACAGCGGGCCAGCTCGTCGGGATGCGCGGTTAGGTACCCGGCCAGGTCCTCCACACCCGATTGGACGATCTCGTCCAGATACTCTTTCGCCAGGGTATAGTCCTCTTCGCACAGCGCAACCGGCGATTCCTCGAACAGGGTGCGGTAGCGGCGCTCGCTCTCGGCCA
>JBAVQS010000011.1:0-26851 GCA_049694275.1 Anaerolineae bacterium
GGCGTGTCGAGGCGGGCGATGGCCTTGAATTCCTTGACCTTGCCGTCGTCCGCGGTCGCCCGCACCGTCAGTTCCTGGCGCGGCTTGATGTCGTTCGAGACGCCGAGGATGTCGTAGGTCTCGCGACCGGTGAGGCCCAGCGATTCGGCGTTCTCGCCCGGCTTGAAGACGAGGGGCAGGACGCCCATGCCGACCAGGTTGGAGCGATGGATGCGCTCGAATGATTCGGCGAGGACTGCCTTGACGCCGAGGAGCGTCGTCCCCTTGGCCGCCCAGTCGCGGCTGGAGCCGGTGCCATACTCTTTGCCGGCGATGACGAGGAGCGGCGTCCCCGCCGCTTGATATTTCATCGCGGCGTCATAGATCGGCATCACCTCTCCCCTCTCCTGCTCGGTAGGGGTGGCCGCCGCGCCCCTCTCCCGCTCAACGGGGGAGGGGTTGGGGGTGGGGGCCAGATAGCGGGTCAGGCCGCCCTCGATCCCATCGAGCAGGAGGTTCTTGAGCCGGATGTTGGCAAAGGTGCCGCGCATCATGACCTCGTGATTGCCGCGGCGGGTGCCGTACTGGTTAAAGTCTTTGGGCTGGACGCCGTATTCCATCAGGTACCGGCCCGCGGGCGAATCCTTGGCAATGCCCCCCGCCGGCGAGATGTGGTCGGTGGTGATGCTGTCGCCAAAGAGACCGAGGACCCGCGCGCCGCGAATATCGTGGAGCGGGTTGAGCTCGGGGGTGAGCCCGACAAAGAACGGCGGGTTCTGGATATAGGTGGATTCCGTGCCCCACTCGTAGAGCTCGCCGCCGCTCAACGCAATATCGTTCCACATCGGGTTGCCGTTAAAGACGTTGCCATAACTCTCGGTGAACATTTGGGGCAGGACCGATTCGCGAACGGTGGACGCAATCTCTTCCTGCGTCGGCCAGAGGTCTTTGAGATAGACCGGCTGGCCGTTCTTGCCGACGCCGAGCGGCTCGGTCGTCAGGTCGATGTCCGTTGTGCCGGCGAGCGCAAAGGCGACGACCAGCGGGGGCGAGGCGAGGAAATTCGCCTTGACCAGCGGATGGACGCGACCTTCAAAGTTGCGGTTGCCGGAGATGACGGCTGCGGCGACGAGGTTGCCTTCGGTCACCGCCCGCGCCACCGGCTCGGGGAGCGGGCCGCTGTTGCCGATGCAGGTCGTGCAGCCGTACCCCACGATGTCGAATCCCAGCTTTTCGAGATAGGGAATCAGCCCCGCCTTCTCCAGATAAGCGTGTACGACTTTGGAGCCGGGGGCCAGGCTCGTCTTGACATAGGGCTTGACTGTCAACCCAGCCTCGACCGCTTTTTTGGCAACAAGGCCCGCCCCGATCATGACAGAGGGATTGCTCGTATTGGTGCAGGAGGTGATGGCGGCAATGACGACGGCGCCGTGCCGGATGGTGGCCGAGTGGCCGTTATCGCGGACCTCACTTTGCGCTTCAAGTTTGCTCGCGTCGAGCCCAAAGCCGCGCTCTTTGACCGGCGCACTGAGCGCCTTGCGGAAGTTGGTCTTCATGTCCACCAGCGTGACCCGGTCCTGCGGGCGCTTGGGACCGGCGAGGCTGGGGACCACCTCCGCGAGGTCGAGCTCTAATACATCCGTGAACTCGGGGTCGGGCGATTCGTCGGTGCGGAAGAGCCCCTGCGCCTTGGCATACTTTTCGAGCAGGTCGGCCGATTGGCCGCGGCCGGTGGCGCGGAGATACCGCAGGGTCTCGGCGTCGGTCGGGAAGAAACCGCAGGTCGCACCGTATTCGGGGGCCATGTTGCCGATGGTGGCGCGGTCGGGGAGCGAGATGGCCGAAAGGCCGGAGCCATAGAACTCGACAAATTTGTCCACGACACCCTTTTTGCGGAGCATCTGCGTCACGGTCAGCACGAGGTCGGTCGCCGTCACGCCGTCGCGCAGCCGGCCGGTCAGCTTGAACCCGATCACCTGCGGGGTGACCATATAGAGCGGCTGGCCGAGCATGACCGCTTCCGCTTCGATACCGCCGACGCCCCAGCCGAGGACGCCGAGGCCGTTAATCATCGTCGTGTGCGAATCGGTGCCGACGAGCGTATCGGGGAAGAGGACCTTGCTCCCGCCCACCATGCGGGTCAGCACCCCCTGGGCGAGGTATTCGAGGTTGACCTGGTGGACGATGCCGGTGGCGGGCGGGACGACGCGGAGGTCGTCAAAGGCCTGCGCGCCCCACTTTAGAAATTCGTATCGCTCGCGATTGCGCTGGAATTCGAGCTCGGCGTTGCGCATGAGCGCGGTCTCGTTGCCAAAGAAATCGACCTGCACCGAGTGGTCGATGACTAGATCGACGGGGACGAGGGGATTGATCTGCTTGGGATCGCCGCCGAGGCGCTTGAATGCATCGCGCATGGCGGCGAGATCGACGACGCAGGGGACGCCGGTAAAATCCTGCATGACGACACGCGCCGGCATGAAGGGGAGCTCGGTCTGCGCGGGAGATTTGGCGTTCCATGCGCACAGGCGTTTGACATCCTCTTCGGTGACGAGATAGCCGTCGAGGTTACGCAACAGCGCTTCGAGCAAAATTCGGATTGAATACGGGAGCCGGTCGAGCTGTGGGGCGACGCCGCGTTCGGCGAGGGCGGAGAGCCGATAGATGGTATAGTCGCCGAGCTGCGCACGCGCTCCAAAAGAATCGAGTTTCCTGGACATTGGCGCCATCCTTTGTGGTGGTATTTGTTTTGCAAAAATTATAGCACAAATCGTTCATCGGACCTATGCGTTGCCGAGCACGACGGATGCAACCGGCAACGAGTCCACTCTTTATAGAACGGTTCTATGATATACTCGCTATGTTTCGCTCATCATTGATTCTACTCGATAACGATTGGCTTGACAATAATGTTTCTCTTTCCGAATGTACTGGTCATTATCAAAGGGGGCGGCGACCTGGGGACCGGCGCAGCGTGGCGCCTGCACAAGGCGGGCCTGCCGGTGGTCGTGACGGAGCTGGCCCAGCCGCTGGTGGTGCGCCGGACGGTGGCCTTTGCGAGCGCGGTGTACGAGGGCGAGATCGCGGTGGAGGGAGTGACGGCATGGAAGGCGCGGGATGTCGCGGAGGCGCGGGGGCTGCTCGCCGATGGAATCATCCCGGTGCTCGTGGACGAGGGGGGCGCGGCGCGGGCGGAGCTCAAGCCGGCCGTGCTGGTGGACGCGGTCCTCGCCAAGCGCAATACGGGGACGACGCTCCAGGATGCACCATTCGTCATCGCGCTCGGCCCGGGGTTTACGCCGAATGTGGATTGTCACTGCGTCGTCGAGACGATGCGCGGGCATTACCTGGGCCGCGTGTGGTGGTCCACCCCTGCCCTGCCGAATACGGGGGTTCCGGGGGAGGTCGGCGGCAAGGGGACAGAACGGGTTTTGCGCGCGCCGGCCGACGGGACGCTGACCGGCCTCCGCCGCATCGGGGACCGGGTGACGGCGGGAGAGGTGGTGGCGCGCGTGAACGACGCGGACTTGAAGGCGCCGTTTGACGGAGTGCTGCGCGGGCTGGTGCACGACGGGCTGGCGGTCAAGGCGAGGATGAAGGTGGGCGATGTGGACCCGCGCGCCGAGCGCGAGCACTGCTTTACCATCAGCGACAAGGCGCTGGCGGTCGGCGGGGGGGCGCTGCAAGCGGTGATGGAGTGGATGCAACTGTATAAATCTCGCGATTAAAAATTTTCTGGCGGAAATTTTTAATCGTGACTTTCTCCACTTGTTATGAAACTGATACACGCATTTGGAATCAGGGATAAGGAGGTTGTCTCGTTTGTCGGCGGGGGCGGCAAGACGACGACGATGTTCCGGCTCGCGGCGGAGCTGGTGGAGGCAGGCCGGCGGGTGGTGACGACGACGACGACGCGCATCTTTGCGGCGCAGATTCAACTCGCCCCTTTTCATATTATTGCGCTCGACCGGGAACAGACGCTGCGGGAGGTCCGGGCCGCGCTGCGCGTGCACCCGCACGTCCTGGTGATTGGAGCGCAGAACGCGGCGGACCCGGAAAAGGCGCAGGGAATCGCGCCGGAGCTGGTGGACGCACTGATTGCGCTGGACGAAGCGGATGCGGTGTTGAACGAGGCGGACGGCTCGCGGATGCGACCGTTCAAGGCGCCGGGGCCACACGAGCCGGTCATCCCCGCCGCGACCACGCTCCTCGTCCCGGTTGTAGGGATAGATGTGGTGGGCACGCCGCTGGACGACGAGCATGTGCACCGGGCGGAACAGGTGGCCGCGCTGGCCGGCGTACCGATTGGAACGCGCATCGATCCGGCGATGATTGCGCGGGTCATCACGCACCCGGCAGGTGGGCTCAAGAACCGGCCGGCGGGGGCGCGGGTGATTCCGCTCGTGAACAAGGCGGCGGAGGGGGCGCAGATGGCGTTGGGGCGCGAGATTGCCGCGCAGATGCTCCACGCACGAGACATCGCGGCGGTCGCCCTCGGCGCGGTGAAGAATGCGGACGCGCCCGTGACGGAACTGCACCGGCGCGTGGCGGCGGTGGTGCTGGCGGCGGGGGGATCGACGCGGATGCAGGGCGAGCTCAAGCAACTCCTCCCCTGGGGCGATTCGACGCTGGTGCGCCACACGGTCGAAATGGCGCGCCGCGCGGAGGTCGCCGAGACGGTGGTCGTGGTAGGCCGGCGCGGGGACGAGGTGCGGCGGCAGGTAGAGGGGCGCGGCGCGCGGGTGGTCGAGAACGCGGCGTGGGCAGAGGGGCGGAGCACGAGCGTGCGCGCGGGATTGGATGCGCTCGCGCCCGAGATGGAGGCAGCGCTCTTTGTGAACGCCGACCAGCCGTTCCTCACGTCCGAGGTGATTGACATGATCTTGCAGCACTATTTCCAGACGCAGGCGCCGATCGTCGCGCCGGTTTACGACGGGCAGACCGGCAGTCCGGTCCTGTTCGACCGCAAACTATTCGGCGAACTGCGCGGCCTGAGCGGCGAAGAGGGGGGCAAGCGCGTGCTGCAAGCGCGCAAGGGCGAGGCGGAACGGGTCGCCATTGCAGACCCGCGCGCCGGCCTGGATTTGGATACGCCGGAGCAGTATCAGGAGGCGAGAAAATTACTACAGAATTGATTTTGATTCGGCATGGACATGCGGTGCGCGTGAACGGGCGCTATCTGAACGTGCCGCTCACCCCACTGGGGCAAAAGCAGGCGAACCTGACCGGCGCGTATCTGTGCAAGCAGCAGGAGCACTTTGACGGGTTTTACTGCAGCCCGCTCCCGCGCGCGCGAGAGACCGCGGCGCGCATCGGCGTGCCGCTCAAGCAGATTCCCCATATCCGTCATGGAATTCAGGAGTGGGAGACCCTTGAGGTGCCCCTGCTGATCGCGTTCGAGACCCTCGCGCACACCGGGATTTTGGGCCAATACCTGTATACCCACTCGGGCAAGCCATTCTGGTGGCCGGTGGCCGGACGCGTCTCGAAGGTGCTGACCGGGTTGATCGCGCAGCATCCGAACCAGCGCATCGCCGTCGTGGTGCACAGCGGAATTATCTCGTCGGTCCTCGCCTGGTACTTTCCAGAACGGCGGCGGCACTGGTGGAGCTATACGATGGACAATTGCTCGCTGACGAAGCTCTTGATCGACGGGACGCACGCCCAACTTGTCAGGGTGAACAATACGGACCACCTGCGACCGGAAGAGACCACGACCCAACCGCCGGCCGAGAGCGTCATCGCGGTAACCGGCGTCGAAAAGGCCGTCGACAAGAAACTGGACGAGGTGCAGGGCAAACCCCCATCGCCCAAGTAGAAATTCGCGCAGACATTGTGATTTATGTTATAATCGAGGTGCCGTCATCCTTTCAGTTCATTTGCACTACCGGCACAGAGAGCGTATTCGCCGCTGTGCCGGCGGTGATAGGTAGCCGCAATGAATAATGCCGCCCTTGTGCCCTGGCGCGATCTGTCGCTGATCCTCCTCTGCCTAGAATCCTTTATATTGATGCTCGTGCCCGGGGTGCTGTTATTTTTTGCGCAAAAATATTTGCGCCGATTCCGGCGCTGGCTGCGCCTGCCGATCCTGCGAGTGTATGTGTATACCCTGCGCGCGCAGAATATCACCGCCAACGCCACGAATGGAATCGTCGAGGTCCCGATTCGCCTTCACATGTTGGGCGCACAGGTCAGCGCGACCGTGCGTCATCTCGTCGCACGGGGTCAGGAGTAGAATATGCAGCAGCCAGCGAATATATCGGAATTAACCAATCAATTACAAGCGAGATTCGAGACGGTCCGCAAGAGTGAATATTTTCCGGCCATTCTGGGCGCCGTGGCGGGGGGCGTGGTCGCCGCGCTGATTGCCGCGGTCATCGCCAGCCGCGGGCGCACGGTCAAGCAGGTGGTCGTGCAAGAATCCGCCGCAGCCGAGCCACACGCCACGACCGTCCTCGGCTTTACCCTGCCCGAGATTATGCAGCTCGCCACCGTCGTCACCCAACTCGCCCGCCAGGTCCAGGAATGGCGCGCCTCGTCGCGCTAGCGTCAACACATGGAACAGTATCCGAAAAAGGGTCAAAACGATCCGGGGAATCTTTCCCTCAACATCGGCCGTTACGAGCGGGCGAACGTCCCGTCTTATCTGCCCCCCAAGCAGGACCCCGCCAAGCGGGTCTATAACTTTAATGAGGTGTTCCTGGGGTACGGCGAGGAGCAGGCGGTGGTCGAGGCGATGCGCTGCATCCACTGCCCTTCCCCTGAGCCCTGCATTCTGGGCTGCCCGGTGCACAACGATATTCCCACGGCTATGCTCCTGATTGAACAGGGGCGCTATGTGGAGGCGGCGGACGTTTTTCGCTCGACCAGCAATCTGCCCGAGGTGTGCGGACGCATTTGCCCGCAAGAGATCCTCTGCGAGGGGTCATGCACGGTCGCCGGCTATGAGAAGGCGGTGACCATCGGCAAGCTGGAGGCGTTTTGCACCGACTGGGAGCGCCGGCACGAGGGGTTTCCGAATTATGTGATTGCGCCGCCGACCGGGCGCCGCGTGGCGGTGGTCGGGAGCGGCCCGGCCGGGATGGCTGTGGCGGAAGAGTTAATGCGCAACGGTCACGAGATCGTGGTCTATGAAGAGTGGCCCAAGGCGGGCGGGCTAAACGTGTACGGCATTCCGGGATTCAAGCTCTCGAAAGAGATTATCGCCGAAAAAGTGGCGTGGATGGAACGGTACGGCGTCGAGTTTATCTGTAACACGCGCATCGGCCGCGATATTTCCATCCATGACCTGATGGAGCAGTACGACGCGGTCTTTCTAGGCATCGGGGCGCCGGTCGGCAACAAGGCTCGGCTGCCGGGCGAAGAGCTCGTGGGGATTTACCAGGCGACCGAGTTTCTCGTTCGCGGCAACCTGCCGCTGGGGGACCTGCCCGAGCGACTGCGCGCCCTTCCCGAAATCGGCGCGCACATGGCCATCATGGGGGGCGGCGACACCTCAATGGACTGCGTGCGAACAAGCAAGCGACTGCAAAAGCAGCACGGCTTTCCGGATGGAGTCGTCACGGACTATTATCGCCGGACGGAAGCCGAAATGCCGGGCCGTGAAGAGGAACGCCACCACGCCCAGCAGGAGGGGGTCCAGTTCGAGTTTCTCGTCACGCCGGTTCGCTTTATCGGCGATGAACAGGGACACGTTCGCCAGGTGGAGCTGCAGCGGATTCGGCTGGGCGCCCCGGATGCATCTGGACGCCCCCGCCCCGAACCGGTTGAAGGCTCGAACTATACGGTGCCGGCGGATGTCGTGATCCTGGCGCTAGGCTATAGCCCGGACCCGACCATCGGCAAACAGGCCCCGGTCATCAAGATGACCTCCAAAGGCCAGTTCATTGTCGAGACGGAGCTGACCGGCGCCACGAGCGCCGAAGGGGTCTATGCCGGCGGCGACGATGTGCGCGGGGCAGACCTGGTGGTAACGGCGATTGCGGGCGGACGGCACGCGGCGCGGGCGATGGAGGATTACATGCGCACGCTCGAAACCCCGCCCAAGGGGAAACACAACCAAGCCGCGGCGCAAGCGCCGGCCGCGAACTCGTAGCGGGCACAAAAAAACCTTCAAGGAACAAGCCCCTTGAAGGTTTTCGATTTCTAGGCGGCCGGCTCGTGGCCGTTATGATTGTCCTCGGCCAGCGCCGCCTGCACTTCGGAGTGGGCGCTCTGGAAATGGAGCAGGCGCAGGGTTCGGCCCTCCACCTCGCGTAACTCTTCCAGCAAAATGCCTCGTTCTTTGAAACCGGTCAGGATGATATCCACCTGCAAGGGGGTCAATTCCAGTTGATTGCTGGGGGAGAGCGCGTGCGTTTTTACGAAAAGAAAGGTAAGATAGGGCCGCGTTCGGGAGAGGTGCTCGATCAGTCGAATCAAACGAATTTCGGCGTCAGGGGGGGCGGGCATGGCGGGCATCGACTGCGCCGCCGGCTCTTTGCCATTCCCATTCCCATTCGATTCCCGATGCACCGGCGTCCAACTCTCTTCAAAGATCGGATCGTAGCCATTGGCCGCGGAAACCAGGTCATTCGATACACACCCCGGAATTCCCGAAATGACCACCTTTTTGTTAAAGCGATAACGAGCGCGCGCCACGGCGCGGATGAAATCGCTGTCGCCTGTCATCAACACCAATGTGTTAATATTGGGATGGTCCAGCAGGCAGTCGATGATATCGAGCAGCATCGCCATATCGGATGAGCTCTTGTGAGCGACATCCGGGCTGCGGCGCGGGATATCGCGTGGCGAAATGCCGGCGACTTCGAGCTTGCGCCGGTAAAACTCGGGATGCTCGGTAAAATCCGCATAGGCCGTGGCCAGGGCGACCGGACCGTACTTGCGCGCCTTTTCCATCAATTTTTGTGGATCAGGCTCCAGACCAAAGGTATTTTTGAGACCGTAACGGATGTTCTCAAAGTCAATGAATAGCGCAACCTCACTGTTTTCAACCATCATACACACCTCCGAGGGTTTAGCCCAAATCAAACAAGTAAACAAACTGATCGGCAGCGGCGATCACCTGCGCCGCCTACGAAAAGAACTCGCTCCCGCCACTCCACCGATTTGTAAAGATTAGGTAAAGATGTTACGTTCAGGTCAAGATTACGTAAAGATTTTAGCTTGAAAGGCAACCCTTGTCAACCAGCACCGGTTCGGTATCGTTCAAACCGTCTCAAGGCCACAGGGAGCTTGACCGCCTCCGAAAGGCCGTTTGGCGACTGGCGCGCCTGGTCGAAATCCTGGCAGTCCTGGTCATAGTCTGGCTGCTGGCCGCCCCCCCGCCAATCCTCGTGACACTGGGCGCGCCCCAGACGGTCTCGACCGTCCATCCCAAGGTTGGGGTGCATACCCGGCTGACGGATGAGCCGGAAGAGTGGAAGATTCAAAAGACGCTGCAGATGGTCCGGGAGATGGGCGCCCCCTGGGTCGTCGAGTATTTTCCCTGGGACTATATCGAGCACGAAAAGGGGCAGTTCGATTGGAGCCATGCCGATACGGTGGTGGACCACGCGCAAGCGCAGGGGCTCCAGGTGATTGCCCGGCTCGGATTCGTCCCCAAATGGGCCCGGCCTCAGGGGACGGTGACCAGCTACCTGGATTCGGACCATTACCAAGATTTCGCCGATTTTGTGGCGGCTTTTGCCGAGCATTTCAAGGGGCGGGTGAACGACATCATCATCTGGAACGAGCCCAACACGAACTTTGAATGGGGGGAGCGCCCGGTTGATCCGGCAAGCTATGTTCAGTTGCTCAAGGCGGCGTACACTGCCGCCAAGGCCCGGGTTCCGGGGGTCAAGATTTTAGGGGGTGCGCTGGCGCCCAACCTGGCGCCGCCCAATTCGACCGATACGATGAACGACCTGGAATACCTGGACAAGATGTATGCGGCGGGGGCGAAGGATTACATGGACCTGCTCGCCGTGCACGCTTATGGCTGGCAGGCGCCGGCGGAGGAGCCGGCCGCGCCCGAGCGAATCAATTTTCGCCGGCCAGAGCTCTTGCACGCCATCATGGCGCGGTACGGGGATGGGGACAAACACGTGATGATTACCGAGGGGGGCTGGAACGATTCGCCGCGTTGGACCAAGGCGGTGACGCCGCCCCAGCGAATCGCCGACACGCTGCACGCCTACGCCTGGTGCGAGCAGACGAACTGGGTGGATGCGTGCGCGATGTGGGCCTTTCGCTTTCCCGCGCCGAGCTATTCCTTTAACGACTATTGGACCTTCGTGACGCCGGAATTCGACGTCAAGCCGATTTATTATGAAGTGCAAAAGTATACGGCGGGCAAATAAATGAACAACAGGTCTTTCCGTGTAGGTACCCTGCCCGTCGTTTGCATCGGCCTCGTGATACTCGCCTATCTCGCCTATGCGATTGTCTTACCGACGCCGACCAAGCCGGACGCGACGTGGACACGAATAAAAGAGACCGGTGTGCTGCGCATCGGGATCGATCCGAGCTTTCCCCCGTTCGCGGTGGACGACGGCAAAGGGAACCTGTCGGGGTATGATATTGCGCTGGCGCAGGCGCTGGCGCAGCGGTGGGGAGTGCGGATTCAGTATGTCTATACCGGGTTTGATGGGCTGTATGATGCACTGACCGGTAATCAGTTCGACATGATTTTGTCGGCCCTCCCCTACAATCCGACCAAAACCCAGGATGTCTACTTTACACACGATTATTTCAACGGCGGGCCGGTGATTGTCGTGGCCGCGACCGATCAATCGACCCGGTCGCTGTATGACCTGACGGGGCGCTCCGTGGCAGTTGAGCTGGGGACGGGGGGCGATATATTTGCGCGGCGCTGGCAGAGGCGGCTCGATCTGAATCTGCGAGAGATGAATACGACGACGGAGGCGCTCGAAGCGGTGCAGCGCGGGCAAGTGGGGGCCGCGATCGTCGATCCGATCTCGTTCTATGATTTCGACCGGGCGCACCCCTCCGCCGGCCGAACGGTCGGCGGGCCGCTGGCCAGAGAGTCGTACGCGATGGCCGTGCGGCGCGACTCTCCGACGCTCCTGCGAGAGCTGAATGACGCGCTGGACGCGATGATCAGGGATGGGAGTTTACAAGAACTACAAAAGAAGTGGTTTTAGACGCAATGGGCGAGGATCACCTCGCCCGTTGCATTTAGAGATAGTCGCGGTATTCCGGCGCGGCCTCAACGGGGATTTTTTGCCTTTTCCGGGGGACCACTTCACTGCGCACGCGGAGCTCGTTATCGTACGACAGGACACTCTCGACAATACCCAACATCATGAGATAAGTAACAAGGGAACTGCCGCCGGAACTGACAAAGGGGAGCGGAATGCCGGTGACCGGCATCAGGCCCAGGTTCATGCCAAGATTGACGAACGATTGGAAAAAGAGGGCCGCGGCAAACCCCACGGCGACGAGTCGCCCGTACGCGGAATGGCTGGTCACTGCGGCGCGGAGCAGGCGCACGATGATAAAGACAAATAGGAAAAAGATAAAGACCCCGCCCCAAAAGCCCAACTCTTCGCCAATTACGGCAAAGATAAAGTCGGTGTGACGAATCCGAAGATAGCGAAGCTGACTCGTCATGCCGGACCCGAGGCCCAATCCCCAGATACCGCCTGAACCGATTGCAATCTGCGCCTGGAGGGGATTGTACCCCGAACCGAGAGGGTCGGCGGATGGATTCATAAAGGTCATGACGCGATCGCGCTGGTAGGGCTGGAGGGTCAGCCAAACGAGGGGAAGCAGGATGACGCCGATGACGGCAAGCATCAAGAGCCGGCGCCAACTGAGCCCAGCGGCAATGACCATAACCAGCCAGATGAATCCAAGCACGAGCGCCGTGCCCAAGTCGGGCTGAAGGTAGACCATGCCGATGGGGAGGCCGACAATCGCCAGCGAAACGGCGAGCGTACGCCACTTGCTCATCTCTTTTTCATGGTCCGCGAAGAATTTCGCCAGGACCAGGACGATGATCAGCTTGGCGGGCTCGGAGGGCTGAAGCTGAAAGAAACTGAGGTCGATCCAGCGCTGCGCACCGTGGGTAATCTGCCCCAGGATAAAGACGACCGCCAGCAAGCCGATCATCAAGAGATAGAGGGGGTAGCGAAACGCGGCATAGATGCGATAGTCAAAGGCCGAGAGGCTGAACAACACCACGAGGCCGGCAACCACGTACACGATCTGGCGAAAGGTAATATCGTGCAGAAGGTCGCTGGTATCAAAGCCCGGTTTCGTCCCCGTGGTATTGTAGATCATCAGCGTGCCGATGATCATGAGGAGCACGGGGGGAATAACCAGCAGCCAATCGAAATGCTGGTAAAACTTTCGTTCTTGTAAAACCATTCTAGTGCTTTTTGCGCTTCTTTTTCGCCGGCGCGGTCGTGCCCGATCCGGGGACGGCCGCAGCCGCCTCAATCGCCGGGTGCGAAGGGCGCATACCGCGAATCGGAATGTCGGCGACGAGATGGTCGCCGCTCTCTCCACGCTGGGTGGAAAAGGTCATGCCGTCGCGATCAATATCCAGATGTCGAGAAATAGCGCTGACGATCTCGTCCTGAATCGTCGTCAACATATCGGGCGTCAAGTTGGTGCGGTCATAAGAGAGGACCACCTTGAGCCGATTCTTTGCGATTTCGGCGGACGAAGCGGAGCGTCCCAGCAATTTATCCAGCCATCCCATAGTATTAGCACCCTCTAGTCGCCGCGGAACCAACGCGAGACGCGGTCCAGGATGTTATTTGACTCCTGGAATACGCCGAATGGCACGTCCTCGCCGAGGAGGCGCTGTGCAATGCGTCCATACGCCTGGCCGGCGGGCGTCTTTTCATCAAATGCGACCGGTTGTCCCTTGTTCGTCGACGTGATAATGTTCTCGTCTTCGGGAACGATTCCAATGAGATCAATCGAGAGGACTTCGAGGACATCCTCGGTCGCCAGCATATCCCCCCGCTTGACCATCGCGGGGCGCAACCGATTGATAATCAGCTTGGGCGTTTCTTTTTCCGACGCCTCGACCAGCCCAATGATGCGGTCGGCGTCGCGCACGGCGCTCACCTCAGGGGTGGTCACAATCAGCACGCGGTCGGCGGGGGCCAGGGCGTTCTTGAATCCCCCTTCAATACCGGCCGGACAATCGATCAAAATAAAATCAAAATCCTTACGCAGGTCGTCGGCCAGTTTCATCATCTGCTCCGGCTTGACCGCCGACTTGTCACGCGTCTGCGCGGCCGGGAGCATTTGCAGTTCCGGCAGACGTTTATCCTTGATCAATGCCTGACGGAGGCGAGCGCGCCCCTCGACGACATCGACGATATCATAGACGATGCGGTTCTCCAGGCCGAGCACAACGTCGAGGTTGCGCAGGCCGATATCGGTGTCGACGCAGGCGACGCGTTTGCCCCGCCGCGCCAGCGCCACTCCGAGGTTGGCAGTGGTCGTGGTTTTGCCCACGCCCCCTTTGCCGGATGTAACAGTAATGACGACGCCAGCCATAAAACCTCCCAGCCTATTCTTTCGCCTTCCAAGATTCGATCACAATGCGACTCTCGCGCACGCGAGCGACTTCGGCGCCGCGATTGCCCTTGCCCCGGTCATCAGGCGCGCGAGCGATATGCCCCCCAATCCGCAACTGGGTGGGCGCGAGGGCGAGCGCCCCAACCACGGCACGTTCATTCCCGGAAGCGCCGGCATGGACCACGCCGCGCAGTCTGCCCCAGATCACCACATCGCCGCCCGCAATAATCTCGCCGCCCGGGTTGACATCGCCAAGCACAATCACCGTCCCAGGATAGCGGATCACCTGACCGGAACGCACCGTGCGCCGCACCAGCGCCGCCTGGACCCAGGGCTCGGGCTCGCGCCCCGCCGGTGTCTCTGCGAGCGGCGCATCTATCGCGAGCTCGGGCGCGGGTTCAGGCTCAGGTTCCGGCTCAGGCTCCGGCGCAAGCTCTGGTTCGGGAGCAGTCGCCCGTTCGTGAAGCTGCTGGCGCGCGTGCGATTCAAGCGGCGCCATATCGAACTGCATGTCGTGCTGCGTGAGGAGCCGGCCCAAGTCCGCCAGCTCGGCGCCATTCAAGCTGCGATCGTCGAGCACAATCCGCGCGTGCGCGCCGTGGAAAAACTGAGCGGCGCGCGGCCGGTCAAGTTGGGCGGTGAGCTCCGCCAGAATATCGGACCACTCGCCAGCGCCCAGCGAAATCAACAACCCGTCTTTGGTGCCCTTGAGCGAGACCGCCATCCTGCTTCCCTGCCTATTGCCCTGTTGCAGTAAACACGAGATTGTACTGTTTATACGGCTGGACATCGACCGCCACGGTCGCGGAATCGACAGGCGTTGTCATGCGCACATACCAGCGAGCCGCGCGGTGAAAATCGACATCGGCAAAATAAAAGGCGCCGTCCGCGGTCGTGACAACGGTCATGACCGCATTGCCATCCCCCGTATCCATCGTCACCGAGATACCGCCCAATCCGCGCCCGGCCGAATCGACAACCTTGCCATCCACCACCGGGCGCTCGTGGTCGCCAGCATCCTGTACGGACGAAATATGTCCGACAAAGCGGCGGCTCGGCTGGATCTGCGGCGGCGGCGGCGCCGTCTGCCCGCCGATACCGGTACCGGTCGCCTGGCTCTTTTCAGGCGGCGGGGGCTTGGCGTTGGGGAGGGCCAGCGGCGCGTTATCCGGAAGATTGAAATAGGCGCGCAGAATATCGGCGGCGATGGGCGCGGCTACCTCAGAACCTTCACCGCCATTGTTGACAAAGACGACGACGGCCACTTCGGGTTTGTCATAGGGCGCAAAGGCCGTGAACCACGCATGGGTTGGCAAATTTCCGTTCACCCGTGGGCCATAGAACTCGGCCGTGCCGGTCTTGCCGGCGACCGCGACCTGCGCCAGATTCACCTTCCAGGCGGTCCCGTAGGTCACGGCATCGCGCATCCCAGCGCGAACAAGCGCAAAATTCTTGTCGTCAATCTGCAGACGGCGGGTGACCTGCGGCGAGAGGGTATTGGTCAGCGTTCCCGAGGCATTGACGATCTGCCGGACGAGATGGGGCCGGTAGAGCACCCCGCCGTTGGCGACGATAGCGGTCATTCCGACCACCTGCAACGGCGTCGCGAGCACAAAGCCCTGACCGATTGCCATGTTATAGGTATCGCCGGTCACCCAGGCCTCGTTCCAGGTCAGGCGCTTCCATTTGGGGTCCGGAATCAACCCCGGCCCCTCCCCCGGCAGATCGATGCCGGTTGGGCTTCCGTAGCCGAACTGGCGGGCGTAATCACTTTCCAGCGCCTGGCCGAGAGGGGTCGTAAAATCCGTATATCCGCCGACAAGTTTGTAAAAGCAGGTATCACAGGATTCGGCGATGGCGCCGCGCAGGGTGAGCGGACCAAAGCCCGGGCGGAACCAATTGTAAAACGGCTGCGCGAGCCGCTGGTCGTCAGGAAAATATTTATTCGGCACATAGAGGACGCCGGGATCAAACAGCGTCATCTTGTCGTCAATCACGCCTTCCTGAAGCGCCCCTGACGCAGCCACCAGCTTGAACACCGAACCGGGCGGGTACTGGCCGCTGATGGCATGATCGACCAGCGGGCGCGCCGGGTCCTGCGAGAGCGCCTGGTATTGCGGGAGCTTGATGCCTTGCGCAAAGAGATTGTTGTCAAAGGAGGGGAGCGAGACCATCGCCAG
This sequence comes from Anaerolineae bacterium, assembly GCA_049694275.1. Taxonomy (GTDB): domain Bacteria; phylum Chloroflexota; class Anaerolineae; order UBA4142; family SHND01; genus JBAVQS01. The sequence continues at coordinate 15,699 of JBAVQS010000011.1, forward strand.
AATTTCACCATTATTTGGGTTTTCGACAATGGCGACCCCCTGCTGCGCATTCTTGGCCTTCATCCCCTTTTCCAGCGCGGCCTGCACTTTGCGCTGCAGGTCCACATCAATCGTCAGATAGAGGTTATTGCCCGGCGTTGGCTGGTCTTCGGCGAGGAGGCGCATTTCGGTCCCGTTCACGTCGACCTCGACCTGGCGGCGCCCCGCCTGGCCGCGTAGTTGATCCTCGTACGTCAATTCGAGCCCGGAGAGGCCGACGAGATCGGTCGGAAGGTACGCGCGGGACTGGTAATCCGAGTACGTCTCGCGCGGGATATGGCCGACATAGCCGAGCAGGTGCGCGAGCAGGGTTCCTTCCGGGTAATCACGGATCGGGTCCACGTCCACCTTGACCCCGGGAAATTCGCTCGACCGCTCCTGGAGCATAAAGGCGATGGGACGCGGAATATTGGTCTTGACAAGGACTGAGGCAAAGGGATCCGTGGAGCGCCCCTGGTCTACCAATTCAGACAGCCCGGGATTGCGTTTGGGCGAGACATAGCTGCGGGTGACATCACTCGCCAGGCTGCCCAACGGATCGGGGGTATCTGACTCGAGCGTCGTTTTCATCGGCGCATCGATGAAGCTACTGAGCTTTTTCAATACCTCGTCCTGCCGGTCCTCCGGCAGATCGTTGGGTGTAATCGAAACTTTAAAGGTAGGCTCGTTCTGAACGAGGATTTTGCCGTTCCGGTCATAGATGACGCCGCGCGGGGCCAGGGTGTTGAGCTCACGGTAGCGTTGGCGCTCGCCGGCTTTGAGGAAATCCGCACCCTGGACGACCTGGATCTGGTAGAGTTTCAGGACCAGAACGAGAAAGGCGAGCGTCACCAGTATCCCGAACAACCAGATAAAACCGGTCGGCCGGTGGGGTTCCAGTTCCAGGTCTTGTTCTTGCAAAGCCGCTTGCGGCAATTGATCACGACGATACATCACGCGCGATTATACTCTAGCCTATTTGAAGCGGCAAGTGGCAAAAACAGGTAAAAAGTAGACAAGCAGGAGTCGTCTGACCTCTCTGTCTTTCTGTATACCAGTTTCCCTGTTTACCACGTTAAACGCGGGTGCCCGCGCTGGTGGATGCGGCGGAGGGCGGAAAAGATGAATGGCATGAGGAGGGTATTAAAGATGGCGGTGGGCAACACGACACGCGTCAAGAAAGATTCCCATACGATCGGGTAGCCAAGCGTCTGCATAGCCGCCGCTTCGAGCACATGATAGATAAAGGTCGCCACCAGAATCGCCGCGAGCGGAATCAAGATATTGGCCCGAAAAAAAGTGGTCTCCATGAGGTCGGCCAGCAAGCCGAGCGCGCCCAGCCCCAAGGTTTGCAGGCCAAACGGCACCCCAGAGAGGACGTCCAGCACCAATCCGCCACCCAGCCCCCAGAGCGTCGCCTCCCCGCCCCCGCGCACAATCCCCCATGCGACGACGATTACCAGGAACAGATCGGGCTTGGCGTCGCCGGTGGGAAGCAACGGGACCAGCGTGGTCTGTATGACAGCCACCAGGGCAAAGAGGGGGAGCAAAAGATACGGAGACAAATGAATTTCCTGATTGCGAATTCAATCGCAGTCTATTTACAATTCACAAGCCGGCATCACCGCGCGGGGGTGAAGGTGGGCGCCGGGCTGGGAGCGCCGGCCGGGAGCCGGGTTGGGGTGGGCGTCGGCGTGGGCGTCGGCTCACTCGTAATATCCGTCGGCGTAAACTGTTTGATGACCAGCACGAATTCGAGCCGCCCAAAATCAACGCTGGGCTTGATCACCGCTTCTTGATACAGATCGGTATCTTTTTTGTGCACCTCGAGCACCTGGCCGATGACGAGCCGCTTGGGGAAGCTGCCCCCAATACCGGAGGTGAGGATGAGATCGTCGACCTTGACCGATTCGCCCTGCGGCAGGTACTTCATGAGCAACAGGCCATCCTGTGAGCCTTGAATAATGCCGGTGGCGCGGGAGGATTGAACAACCCCATTGACCGAACTGGACGGATCTATCATCAACAACACGCGGGACCAGTGCGCGCCGAGCTCCGAGATGCGCCCGACCAGCCCCTGCGGAGTAACCACCGGCATGCCCAGGGCCATCCCCTCTTCGCGTCCCTGATCAATGACAATATACTTGACCAGGTTCGAAGGGTCCTGCCCAATCACGCGCACCGCATCCGGGTTATTCGCTTCAAGGACCGTTCCACCCACCAGTGCATAGTCCGGATTGGCCTGTTTGTAGCCCAGTTGTTCGCGTAACTGGGAATTTTCGATTTCCAACTCGCGCACCCGGACCGCATCCACGGTCAGCTTGTTGAGCTGCGCTTCGAGGCCGGCTACCTGATCGCGCAGGCTATTGACATCCTGGAAACCGCCGAACAGATTGCCGATCCCGTTCGCAAAACCGAGCATGGCTTTCTGGACCGGGCTGAAAAGGATATAGACCGCATCTTCGACCGGGCCCAGGTTCCCCGTAATGCGGAGAATCATTCCCACGACGAGAAGAAAGATGAGAAAAACGGTCAACCCGGAGCGGAGACGGATCGATCTAAACATACCCGTCAGGAGCAATAGAGACGTTCCGGCGGAACGTCTCTATGCGTAAGGCGCATTCCATTTACCGGCGAACCGAGCGCGAGCCATTGGCAAAGCCGTGCGGGAGAATATCCAGCATTTCGAGGAATTGACCGGCGCCGCGCACGACACAGGTCAGCGGGTTTTCGGCGACATAGACGTGCATCTTGCTCTCTTTGGAGAGACGCTCGGCAAGGCCCCCCAGCATGGCCCCGCCCCCGGCAAGCACAATGCCGCGCACCATCAAATCGGAAACCAATTCGGGCGGCGTCTCGTCAATCGTGGTTTTGAGCGCATCGACGATCTGGTTGACCGGGCCGACGAGCGCCTCGCGGATTTCGACCGACGATACTTCGATCGATTCGGGGAGACCGGTAATGAGATTGCGCCCCCGAATCACCATCGTTTTTTCCTGGGGAAGCGGGTTGGCGGAACCGATCTGGAGCTTGACATCCTCGGCCATGCGCTCGCCGATCAAGAGATTGTATTTTTCACGCGCGTAGCGAACAATCTCTTCGTCCATCTCGTCGCCCGCGACGCGAATCGAGCGGCTGACGACGATACCGCCCAGTGAAAGGACCGCCATCTCAGTCGTGCCGCCGCCAATATCCACAATCATGCTGCCGATCGCTTCGGTGACGGGCAGGCCGGCGCCAATCGCGGCGGCCATCGGTTCCTCGATCAGGTGCACTTCACGCGCCCCGGCATTGATGGCTGCATCTTTGACCGCGCGTTTTTCCACCTCCGTCACCCCGCTCGGAATCCCGATGACGACGCGCGGGCGGTGCGGAAACGGCATCCAGGTCTGGTCATGCACCCGATGAATAAAGTGGGTCAGCATCGCCTCGGTCACGTCAAAGTCCGAGATGACGCCGTCGCGCAAAGGACGAATGGCAACAATATCCGCGGGGGTACGCCCCACCATCTGCTTGGCTTCAGAGCCGATGGCGAGGACCCGCTTACTGCGCTTTTCGATGGCGACGACGGAGGGCTCGTCAATGACGATCCCCACGCCGCGCACCAGGACGAGCGTATTCGCTGTGCCCAGGTCGATGCTCACATCCCGTGAGAACAGGCCAAAGAACCAGTTAAAGGGACTAAGAAATGGGCTGGACACGGAAACGCCTTCCTAAAAATGACATGGTCATAAGTCGGCGAACATTATAGCAACAATTAGGAAAAAGCCAAAGTCGGGCGCAGACGCGCATGAAAAAGCGTGTCGCCATAACGAATACGGCGACACGCCCACTGGTACGTGCGGAACAACCGCATTACTTGGATTCGGCCTTTTTGGCTTCCGGCTTGCCTTCGGCAGCCGCTTCCTCTTCCTTCTTGGCCTTGCCGATGACTTCGACCTCGGCAGTCGCGACCGGGGCCTCTTCGGTAATGACCTCTTCCTTGAGCGGGATGATCTTGGCAATCGGCTCATCCGCATCGGTCAGAATCTCGATCTTGTCCCCAAGCTGAAGATCGGAAACGTGGAGGGTCTGATTCACGGCATTTAACACAGAAATGTCCACGATGATTTCGGGGATCAGGTCGGTTGGCAGAACGCGGATTTCGACCTCTTCGAGGAGGTGAATCAAGAGTCCTTCACCGCGGGTGACGGCCGGCGCGGTCCCCTTCAAGACGATCGGCACCTCAATCGTCATCTTTTCAGTCAGCGAGATCTCCTGCAGATCGACGTGGAGCAGGCGACCGCTGATGGGCTCGCGCTGGATTTCACGCGCGATGACGATATGCGGGACGCCGTCTTCGAGATTCAGGCGAATCAGGCGATTGTGCCCGGCCTTGGTGAGCACAGCCCGCAGGCCCTTTTCATCCGTCTGGAGGGCGCTCGGCTCAATATGCCCGCCATACAGAGCCAACGGAATAAAACCCTGCCGCCGCAGCGCCAGGACCTGTTTACCTTTGACCGTACGTGCTTTTGCTTCCAAAACAATTTCGTCAGCCATTGAAGATGATTCCTCTCTAATTCGTTTCTCAAACAGACAGAAATTCTAACCGAGGGCAGAGAAAAAGTCAAATTTGTATTATAATCGGACTATGTTTGACGCTTTGGTCACGCGAGCAATCGCGCACGAGCTGAACGACACGATCAGCCAGGGCCGCGTACAAGCGGTCCTGGCGCTCGATCCACTGAGCGTCGGGTTCGAGATTTATGCCGGACATGCCCGCCGCTACCTGCTGGCCTCGGCAGAGGCGACCACCGCGCGCCTTTATCTGGTTTCAGAGAAACTGCGCGCGGGGGGTGAGCCACCCGGATCGTTCATCCTGCTGCTCAAGAAATATACGGACGGCGCACTGGTGAACCGGGTCGAGGCGACGCCACGGGAACGCATTGTGCGCATCGAGTTCGATCACGCCGAGGAGGGAGTGTCTACACTTGTGGTCGAGGTGATGGGACGACATTCGAATCTGATCCTGCTGGACGCGACCGGCGCGGTGCTGGATGCCATCAAACGGGTCACCCCGGCGATGAGCCGCGCGCGCGCGGTTTTGCCCCGCATGCAATATCTCCCGCCACCGCCCCAGGCCAAAGCCGACCCCCTCTCCCTTTCCCCCATCGGGCTGGGACAAATCCTGGAGGATAAACAGGGAGCGCCCTTGTGGCAAGCTCTGGTGGGAGGCGTCGCGGGGACCAGCCCCCTGCTGGGACGCGAGCTGGCCTATCGGGTCACAGGGCGCGCCGATGCCGTCGCCGACCCCGTGCTCGCGCCGCAACTCGTCACAGCCATCCAGGAGGTGTGGCGTGCGCCGGCCATTCCCACGCTGGCATACGACGAAGAACAGCCGGTCGACGTCGCCGCGTTCGCGCTGACGCACCGGGACGCAACGCGCCCGTTCAACTCGATGAGCGTTGCATTGGAACAATTCTTTGGCGCGACTGAATCTTATGCGGCGGTCAAGGCGCCGCTCCGCGCACAACTGGAAACCGCCCGCGACCGATTGGCGCGCAAGCGGGCGTCGCTCGAGCGCGAGATCGTGCCCGACTCGGAAGTGGAGCGCATTCGGACCAGCGGTGAATTGATCCTGGCGCACGTGGCGAACATCAAGCCCGGCGCCCCGCTGCTGCGAGCGGAAATGATTGAGGGGGAGCCCCTCGCGATCACGCTCGATCCTGAGCTAACGCCCGTCGAAAATGCGCAGCGGTATTTTGCACGGTACCGACGGGCGAAGGATGCGGCGGCCAGTGTGCCGGCGCGGCTCGCCGAAGCAGCCGCAGCGGTCGAGTATGCAGATCAGGTGCTGGAAGATTTGGCAGAAGCGGAGACCCGAGACGAGATCGAGGCCGCGCTGGCCGAGGCGCGCGAAGTGGGGTTACTGACAGAGACCCGCGCGCGGCGGGGCGCAAGCACGAACGTGGTGTCCGGGCCGCGTTCATTTGAATCGCCCGATGGCTTGACAGTGCTCGCCGGGCGCAATGCACGACAGAATGAAGAGGTTACGTTTTCCCGCGCCAGCGCCGGGGATTTATGGCTACATGTGCGCGGGGCCGCGGGCGCGCATGTGGTCATTTTGAGCCACGGCCGCCCGACCCCCGAGCGCACGATCGAGTTTGCCGCCGGCATCGCCGCCTTTTACTCGCGGGCCCGCCAGGAGACCTGGGCGGATGTGATTGTTACCCTGCGCAAGAATGTGCGCCGGGTGACGGGGCGTGCGGCGCACCCCGGCCTGGTTACCGTTCGGGAGGAACGGAATGTTCGCGTCCGGCCATGGAAACCAGAAGAATAGGATGGGCCCCTTCAGCCCGGCCTCACGTCACCTTTTCCGCAATCGAAATTAACGATGTTCCAATCGGCAGATTAATGGCGCCAATGAGCCCCGCTTCAATCTGTCCGACCCCGCGGAGGAGGGTGTTGAGCGCCGGCGAAACCGGTTCCATCTCAACCTGGTAAGCGTCCTCCTGGAAATGGTGCGAGCTGAGGTCGATGCGCTTTTGGGTCCGGTTACGCCAGATGATCAAAGGCGCCGAGAGCGGAAAGACGAGAAAAAAGCTGTATGAAGTGCGCCGGAGGCGAAACCCGGATTGGACAAGCCGATTGTTCAGCTCGCGCGCCGTGTAACGACGTTTGTGCGCGTTCAGTTCGTCATTATGGCTCCAGAGCCATTGGAAGGCGGGCGTGGTGACCAGCAGATGCCCGCCGGGACGGAGCACACGATGCGCCTCGCGCAGGATCGCCGTGTCGGCGTCCACATGCTCAATGACGTCGAGCGCGGTGACCAGGTCAAAGGCCCTGTCGTCAAAGGGAATGCGTTGGGTCGCATCGGCCGCGCGCACATCATAACCGCGGTCCTGGGCGATCTTGACCGGGCGCGCGTCCACTTCGATTCCGCGAACGCGACCATAGCGGCTCAGGTGATGAATCATGTTCCCGGCGCCACAGCCGACGTCGAGAATATCAAGCCCGGCGTGACGGGGCAACGCCTGTACCCATTTTTCGATTGCCCAGGTACGGGTGGCAAACCACCAGTGCTCGTCTTCGGGGATCGCTTGCGCCGCAGAAGCGGCAGGTGCTTGTTGCATACCTGGCATTTTACCTCATTTTTAGGACCTTGCAAGGATTACGCATCCCCGGTCTGACGGCCCTCGACCCCGATTGCAAAACTCACTCAACGTTACCGAATGGCCGGCGCAATACAAGTACCGGTGGACGGAATATAAAAGCCGCACAACAGAGTGTGCGGCTTGTGCTCGGCGGTAAACCCTAGGACGGGTCGGAAGGTGCGGGCGATTCCGGCGCGTTCTCGTCGGAACCCGTATCTCCCGGGGGAACGGACGGCAAAGTCCCCCCGTCGGGTCCCCCGGCCAAGGCATTCCCGACATCAGCCGGAGGTGCGGGAGTATTGGATGCTGCCGGTACACCATCGGTCATGCTCAAGCCCTGAGGTCCATCAGTTGACAATGACATTTTCTCTCCTTCTGCCAAACCACAACCAGCGCCAGCTCAAAAGGTCTTAGGAAGTTTCTCCGCTGGGATTGGTCATGGCTAAACCAAAGTCCGGCGTTGGCACGGCTTGTACGCTGGCCCGCCGGGTGGTTTTCTTGGCCACTTTCTTGGCGGATTTTTTCGCAACCTTTTTTACCGCTTTCTTGGCCGCCTTTTTCGGCGCTGCTTTCTTAGCCGCCTTTTTCGCCGCTTTCTTGGGCGCGACGCGTTTCGGCTTGGCCGGTGGGGCAGATGGTTCTGGGGCAAACGACTTGACCTCGTCCGGATTGGACTGGGGCATCATAAAAGCCTCCTTTGTGGCTTGTACGCTAACTGGAAATGGGTGCGAACGAATACGCGCATTATATGTCATTCAAGAACTGCGCGTCAAGGGGGTTTGATGGAATTCTTTTGGCGGAAATGACGCCGCGCGTTAAATCGGGCGACGGGCCAGAGCGGACAGGGCCTGGTGCTCGGGCACATTCTCCAAAAAGGACCTGCGCCATTCGGCATTGGTGATCTTGTCGGCATAGCGCATCAATTCGCGCTCGCCCGCGGCGATCGCCTCGCGCGCGAGAATGCCCAGGTCTTTTCCGTTTACGGTCACTGCGCCGGCAGCCTGATCAGCGCTCGCGCCGGGAGGAGCGGTCAAGGGGCCGGCCAGGGCGATGAAAACATCCGCGCAGGTCTGAAAAGCCCAGATGGGCGCATCCATTCCATCCGCCCCGTGCTCGCAGAGAAAAGTCCAGAGCGCGGTCGCCTGCTCCAGCGACTGCGCGGGTTGCCCCTGCAACGTCAGGCTGCGTGCGAGACCCGCCACCGCGTCGTGCTCGAGACTGTGCGCCCCGAGCCCGGCAAATAGCTCCGCCGCTTGCCGGTATCTTGCAATCGCTGCCGCCGGATTGCCGGACTGCTCCGTCTCGTAGGCGAGATAAAGCAGACTGGTGGCCCGCGCCGATGTGTCGCCGACCGCCTCGAATTCGCGAACCGATTCATCCAGGAGCGCGCGCGCGCGGCGCCCATCGCCGCTGCGCCAATAGACCAGCCCAAGATTCTGTTGACTGTAGGCGCGCTGGCGGCGCGAGCCAATGGCTTCATTCAGGCGCAGCGCCTGCTCCAACCGCGCCCGCGCCTGCCGGTACAGGCCCAACTGGGTATCGACATAGCCCAGGTTGCTCAATACCAGCGCCTCTTGATAGCGATCACCCAGTTTATTCCACAGCGCCGCGGCCTCCTCATAGACCTGCGCCAACTGCGCCCAATCACCCGAATAGCCGGCGCGCAGCGCGACAAAAGTCAATACCTGCGCCAGGGTCGCATCGTCGCCCAGGGCACGCGCCCGGGCCAGCGCTTCCAGTTCGCCCGCACGCGCGGCCTGGATGTTTCCCAATCGCGCAAGCACACCCACCTTTTGCGCCAGGATGCGCACCTCGAGCGCCAGGACGCCAGCCCGTTGCGCAAAGGTCAGCGCCTCGTCAATCACATCCAGTTCTCCCCGATAGTCCGCCGTGCGGTCCAGATAGATGCTCTGGCGCACGAGGGCCTGAGCCAGGCGCAGGTCATCGCCGAGTTCACGGGCAAGCGCCACCAGCGCGACCACATCGGCCTGTGCGTCTCGTTCCCCGAGGACTGCGCGCGCCTGTTCTCTTCCCAGGAGCGCCTGCCAGCGTCGTTCCCGGTCCGCGGGCTCGAGCAATTCCAGCACATGGCTGTAGAACTGTTTTGCTTCGCGCATCGCGCCCTGCGCCTGTGCGCGCTCGCCCGCGCGCAGATACCAGTTCACCGCCGCGCTCGTCTCACCCGCCCGTTCGGCATGCTCTCCCAATAGGCCCGCGAACTCGTCCAACCGGCCGGCTTGGCGCGCCTGCTCCTCCAGCCAATCTCCGGCGGCGCGGTGCAGACGCGCACGCTCACGCTTTAACAGGCTCTCGTAGGTCACATCCCGCAAGAGCGCGTGCCGAAAAGCCCACTCCTGCTCGCCCTCCAGGCGTGACTCGGCGTGGCGCTCGACAAAACCGCGCGGCTGCAGCGCGTCGAGAATCGCACGCGGCTGGCGCATACCCAACGTCTCGATTCCTCCTTCCCAAAAATTTCGTCCAAAGACCGCCGCGCGTTGTAACCCCGCGTGCTCGTCCGGCGAGAGCAAACTCAGGCGGGTCAGAAGCAGGTGCTGCAGGGTTGTCGGAAGGGGAGATTCTTCCAGCCGCGCGGGGACAAACCGCCACGGCTCGCGGCTCACATCGACAATGCCGCGATCGATGAACCAGTTGACCAACTCTTCGGCGTAATAGGGCACCCCTTCCGAGCGCTCGATCAACATCTGCACCACTTGCGGCGGCACGTCCTGGACCGCGCCCAAAAGCTCTTGCGCCAGTTCGCGTGTCGCCGGCTCGTCCAGCGGCGCGAGATCGACCTGCATATAGCGAGGGTCGTCGCGCAGGGCTGCGGGGGGATTCCACTCGGGGCGGGCCGTCGCAATGACAAAAACGCCGTGCGGAGCCGGCCGGCGCTCGGCCTGTCCCTCGGCCAGCACAACTTGCTGCAAATATTCCCATGAAGCGGCGTCCGCCCAATGCAGGTCCTCGACCAGAATGACGAGCGGGCCCTGTTCGATGATCCGGGTGAGCAGCTCGCGGCTGACCACAAAAGCGCGCCCCTGAAGCTGCATCGGGTCGGCGCGCATCGCCCCGATATAGGGACTGTTTTCGAAGGGGAGACCGGCAAGCAGCCCCAAAACGTGCGCGGGCTCAATTTCATCCGTCTGGGCCAATTCCTGAAAGCCTTTGACCCATTTCGCTTCGGCCTGGGCGAGCGGCGCATCCTCGGCAATCTGAAAACGGTCGAACCACGTCCGGCGAACGAGCGCGAACGGCCGGCCGGCATCGCCCTGATAGGCGCGAGCGCGCAAGAGACGAAAAGACTCGACGCGCAGCTCAAGCCATTCGCCGATCTCTTCCAGCAGCCGGCTCTTGCCCACCCCCGGCTCGCCGATCAGCTGCGCCCAAACCATCCGGGTCTGCGCGTGCGCGATCTCATAGGCTGATTGCAATCGACGGATTTCGTCCTCGCGTCCGACGGTGCGAGTGTGTATCCCGGCAACGCCGCGCGTCACCATTCGGAATGGACGCTCTCTGGCGCGCCGGACGAGGTAGGTACGAATCGGCTCGCTTTTACCCTTGACCGTGAGCGGCGGCTGCGGCGTGACGTCAAAGACGCCGCGCACCTGGCGATAGGTGTCATGCGAGATGAGAACGCCGCCGGGGGGCGCCGCCGATTGTAACCGCGCCGCCAGGTTCATGGCGTCGCCGGTCGCGGTAAACTCTTTGTGCGCGACGCCGCCGAGCTCGCCAACGACGACCAGCCCGGTATGAATGCCAATCCGCAGCTCGAGTTTGGGACCGGGGGATTGGGACGTCGCGCCTGGCGCCGCCGGTCCGGTCTGTTCCCCGCCCCCCCAACTTCGGACCCTTTGAATTTCCAGCGCGGCGCGCAGGGCATTCTCCGGATCGCTCTCGCTCGCGGTTTGCGCGCCGAAAAAGGCGAGCAGCCCATCGCCCAGGTATTGCGCCACCATCCCGCCGCGCCGCGTGATGATCTCGCTCGCCGTCGAATGCAGCCCG